>NZ_JBFRDQ010000180.1:0-20089 GCF_052113865.1 Allobosea sp. TAB14
GATCCAATGTGCGGACGATTTAGCCAAGCCTATTCCTGGGACGAGATCGTTGCCTTCAGCCAGCCGCTGACAGTGCCGGCCGATCGCCCGAACCTGCGCGCCCGCTACAACATCGCTCCCACGACCGAGGTCGACATCATCGTTAAAACAGAACGGGGCCGCGAACTGCGCAAAGCCCGCTGGGGTCTCATCCCTGGTTGGCATAGGGGCGGCCTGAAGGATTTCAAGCTCTCAACCTTCAACGCCAAGGTCGAAACCGTCGAAACCAGCGGCACATTCAAGCATGCCTACAAGAGCCGGCGCTGCATCATCCCGGCCAGCGGGTTCTTCGAATGGACGGGCGAGAAGAAGGACCGGGTGCCGCACTTCTTCTCCGCCGCCGATGGCGATCTGCTGGCCTTCGCTGGGCTCTACGAACGCTTCCGCGATCCGGAGAGCGGCCAAGAGATCACGACCTGCACGATGATCGTGCGCGAGGCCAACGCCTGGACCGCGCAGTATCACGACCGCATGCCCTGCATGCTGCTGCAGCGGGACTTCGACGCCTGGCTCGATGGTTCGGGCGGCATGGACCTTCTCAAGCAGCCGCCTCGCGAGCTGCGCGAATGGATCGTCTCCAAGCGCGTCAACAAGGCCGGAGAGGGCGACGACGATCCGACGACGATCGAGCCTTTCAAGGATGACCTGTTCTAGGCTCTCAGTTTTTCAAACTGTTGCCATTTGATTGTTCGCGCGCTGCCATTTGAAAGTTCGCGCTACATTAATCGAGCCGTATCTGATCCAACCCACGATTTACTACCTTAGAGATTTTGCTAATATCTTGATGGATTTCAGCTGTGGAAATGGATGCATTCAATACAATCTGCATATTGCGGTAACTGGTGCCGTCTCCAATGATCCAGCCTCCCGATTCGAGTATTTGTCGACACGACTTTAATTTGTCGCCCCATAATTTGACTGCGCGGGTTCTGTCAGTCGATTCCGTTCCAGTGTTGATAAATTTAAGTTCTACAATGTTCTTTCTAATGTCGCCGCGGAATACGATTTCTCGACCTTGCTTTATCACCTTCCGAAATTCAGTTTCACTTTCGTTGACAACGTAATTTTCGCTTGTAGATCTGAACATAAGTTCTTCTGCCCAAATATCGGCGGTAAGTTTATCATGTTTTCCCATAATAGCCATAAAAAGCATTTCTAATCTTGCTCTAATTCTCGCAACAGATATGCGTTCTTCTTCTAGCGGCCTAGTTGAATCATATACAATCCTTCTGAGTCGATCTGCCGCTGATTTCCATATAAGTTCTTTGTTTGCTCGAAATTTATTTTCGAGCGTCGTCTCCCAATCTGTCGATTTGCTTCCAGCGGTGGGAGGAGCCTGTTTGGTGTACAGATAAAATAACGTCATTCCTATTCCATAGGAATCCACAGTTGTTGTTCTTGCAACTATATCTGATGATTCTTCGATTAATTCTGGTGCATAAAATCCAGACTCAACTATATTCCCTGAGAGAGATTGCCCTTTGGCATTAACGTGCCATGACATGTCATAATTGAGCAAAACTGTCTCATGGCGATCTATGTTTAAATCAGCAGCCTCCAATTCGTCCCACTGATAATTGGGGGCCATTACATTCGAAGGGCGCACGTCTCGATGAAGGACGCCTTGTGGCAGATTGTGACTAAACTCTAAGTGCCGACAAATGTTTATTCCCATAAGAAGACCGTCTTTCCAAAAATAGAAAGAGGGAATTTTGGCTATTTTATCTAAGCTCTGACCCTCAATAAATGACAYAATTATCGATGACGGGATCTCATGCGCGTTTACGATCCTAACTGATCCTGGCACTTGAGCGGCGGTCAGGAATCGAAGCGACTGAACGCCGCGGCGAAAGCTGTCGATCTGAGCTCCGCCTTGTAGATTATCGATCTGTATGATTTTTAAAGCAAAATTAGTTCCAGATTTATCACTTATTCTTCATACGCTCGAGAATGCTGACCTTGAAATCCTTTCAACGACACTAAAATCAAAAAATTTATTATGAGGCTCATCGGCTGTTATGTGCCAAGCTTGATATATATTTGGCGAATACGTTTTCAGGAACTCTCTATAGCTTTTATTGTCTGTTTCGCCGCCATTCTTCTCGATTATGCGGCTGGCTTCTGATGCCAGTATTTTTCTGATTTCGTCATCGTCGAGTTGACGTAGTGATGCGCTGGACTCGATCTGAAATTCAGATGTAAAATTAACATAGCCTTCATCCGAGGTAAGATGTGCGATCTCTTCTCTCGTAAAGACCCAAGATGCCGGAGATTCCTTTAAGCCGTGAAGATTTGCTATGAACGGTCTTCCGGAAGAAATGGCAGAAGCATAATTTTTTGCTTCCTTTCCTATGAATTTAATCGCATCTTCTCGCGGCCTCATGATGGAATGTGATCTAGCTGCAAATCCATCAATATTAAAAGAAATAACTCCGTTTATATTCTTGAGTCCCCACAGGACATTGTACATCTCCGGTAAAACTGACGTTGATCTTTCAGAGAATATCGATTTCAGAGTTTCCCTGAATTCTGTTTCTCGTATCACAGATTTTATTTGTTGAAAGGCATCCCATAGATTTTCGTTGATAGATGCTTGTTCTAATTTTGCTTCAGATTCTTTAGCTGTTTTTGGATCAAATGTATTTACCGTTTCGAGAGCTTGCTGAATCAATTGATCACGAAGTTGTCGCCAATTGGGTAGTCCGGCATCGGCGCTTAAACCAGCGCCGACCCAAAAAACTATTGGGCGGCGCCGTTCGGCATAGTGTGTCCGAAATCGCATAAATGAAGGCTGCTGAAAATTGAAGGCCAACACTGTCTCCGTCATTCGCAAAAAAATTTATCTAGGGGTCCGCGCGGTTATGAAGCCATTGTGATTTGCAAATTTTTGGAATGTGAAGCTTGCCGTCCATCAATCGGTCGACTTATCCCCGATCTTTCATTCCACTTTTGCTTCCCCATGCGACCTGTCTCTGAGCCGCCTCATCGGGTGATATATTGTTCAGAGTTGGGGGCGGTTGGCGCGGCTTGTCGAATAGTGTGGCGTGGTGACCAAATGAGTTCCGCGCGCCGCCAGCTCTCATCCGCCTCTGCCGGGGCACCTTCTCCTCCGAGGAGAAAAGGAAAGAGACCGTCGTTCTTGCGTTGAAAAACTTATCCCCGCCCTCCCACACCGCGCCTATCCTCGGCCCACCTCATCCCCGAGGGGCAGCCATCCGGAGGTGTGCCGTTGGTGGGGATGAGGGCGGCGCCTGCGGGTGGAGTCACGATCCACTCCCGGGAGGCTTCGGGGCACCGCCCTGGGGACACTACGATCCCTGTGCGAGGAGCTCGCTGGGAACGGCCGATGGCCTCACGCCTTCGTCCCATGCCCGAGTAGACGCGACAAGGCGMTGAGCCGAACTGGCGTCGAAAGGGCTCGCGGCGAAGGATGGCCGCAGGCCCGATAAGCGCGGCCCGGAGACTGAAGAACGCCGATAAGCGGAGCGCCACGGGGCGTGCGGAGGGTGGCTCAATCCTTCCGCGCCGCATCCTGGCTCAATGGAAGCGGCCTTATACCCAACCGCGCCTCGCGGCGCTCCGCTGCCCCTCATCTCTCAACGCCCACGCCCGGCGGCGCGGGCGGCGATGATGCGCGTTCTTTCGCGGTGAAGCGCGGGCAACCCGCTCCCGCAGCGAAGCCGGCCGTCGCCGCGTTCGACGCTTCGCGTGCCGGTCCCGGACAAGCCCGCGATCGGCGGGAAGGGCAGGGGCGGGAGAGCGCCGCCGACGAGCGAGGGGGCGACAGGGCGGCCGCGCCCTGCCCGGTGACGGCAGGCCCGCCCTTCTCCACACGGGAAACCGGTTCCCCGCGCCTTTTCGGGCCCGATTGGGGTAAGCTCACCGCGTAACGCGATTCACGGAACCCTCCCCATGGCCAAAAAGACCCCCGAACAGCTCGCCCAGGAATTCGAGGGCCGCAAGGCCAAGGGGCTGGCCAAGGGCGGGGCGGCGTACTGGCCCAACATCATCGCCAATGCCGTGCTGAAGCTCACCGCGGCGCGGGCCGAGATTTCGCCTGAAACGCTGATCGAGATGATCGAGCGCGAGGCGCCGTCGCTGGAGATCACGGTCCGGTCCGGCGCGACGGAGGCCGTCGCGCGGTTGAAGCAGGCCATCGCCAAGGGAGCGTGAGGCGCGGGCGTGAGGCGCGATCTCTTGGGGGCGGTGGCGGATGGATAATCGCGCGGGTGAGATGGATGTCTTCGTCACGGCGGCGGATGCCGGCAGCTTCTCGGCGGCCGGGCGCAAGCTCAACCTCTCGCCCTCGGCCGTCAGCAAGCTGATCAGCCGCGTCGAGGACCGGCTCGGCACGCGGCTTCTGGTGCGCACGACGCGCGCCCTGCAGCTCACGCCGGAGGGCGAGGTCTATCTGGCGCGGGCGCGGCGCATCCTCGCCGAGATCGAGGAGACCGAGAGCGCGCTCTCCAGCGGGGCGCGGGCGGTGCCGCGCGGCCGGCTCAGGGTCAGCGTCTCCGTCGGGTTCGGGGTGATGTATGTCCTGCCGCTGGTGCAGGAATTCCTGACGCTCTATCCCGAGATCGAGCTGGACATCTCGCTGAACGACGAGGTGATCGACCTGGTCGAGGAGCGCGCGGACATCGCGATCCGCGCCGGCATCCTGCGGGATTCCCGGCTCAAGGCGCGCAAGCTGCTGGAGACGCGCCGCATCGTCATCGCCTCGCCCGCCTATCTGGAACGGCACGGCACGCCCCGGACCCCGGACGATCTCGAGCGGTTCAACTGCCTGCGCTTCAATTTCCGCTCAAGCTTTGACGAATGGCTGTTCCGCGATCCGGCGAGCGGCGAGCGTTTCAGCCGTACGGTCGCCGGGAACTTCCTGGCCAATAGCGGCGCCACCCTGCGCAATCTCTGCCTGCGCGGCATGGGGCTGGCGCGGCTCGGCCGGTTCCATGTCGAGCCGGATCTCGCCGCGGGCCGGCTCGTGCCGGTGCTGGAGGCCTATGATGCGGATGACCGCGAGCTGATCCACGCCGTCTTCGCCAGCCACGAGCATATGGCGGGGCGCATCCGCGCCTTCGTCGATTTTCTCGCCGAGCGGATGCGGGAGCCTCAGGCGGTTTCCGGCTCGCCGCCCTTGGCGAGATAGCGCTCGACCGAGACGACGACCTTGTCGTCGAGCGGGCCGATCGCCGCCTCGTCCTTGTCCTTGTAGGGGATCGCCCGCAGGACATGGCGGATGGCGTTGAGCCGCGCCCGCAGCTTGTCGTTGCTGCGCACGACGACCCAGGGCGCGTCTTTCGTCGAGGTGCGGCCGAGCATCTCGTCGAAGGCGCGGGAATAGTCGTCGAAGCGCGGGATCGCCTCGAAGTCGATCGGCGAGAGCTTCCAGCGCTTGAGCGGATCGTGCCAGCGGGCATGCAGGCGCATCATCTGCATCTCGCGGCCGATGGTCAGGAAGAGCTTGACGATGCGGATGCCGCCGCGCGTCAGCATGCCCTCGAAGACGGGGGCCTCGCGCAGGAAGCTCTCGGTCTGCTCCGGCGTGCAGAAGCCCATGACGCGCTCGACGCCGGCGCGGTTGTACCAGGAGCGGTCGAAGAAGACGATCTCGCCGGCTGTGGGCATCTCGGCGGCGTAGCGCTGGAAGTACCACTGCCCCTTCTCGGTGTCGGAGGGCTTGGGCAGGGCGACGATGCGGGCCTGGCGCGGATTGAGATGCTGGGTGAAGCGGGCGATGGTGCCGCCCTTGCCGGCGCCGTCGCGGCCCTCGAAGACGACGACGATGCGCTCGCCATGCTTCTGGGCCCAGCGCGTCAGCTTCTGCAATTCGATCTGCAGCGGCTCCAATTCGCGGTTGTAGCGCTTGCGCTTCATCCGCTTGCCATAGGGGTAGTCGCCGCTGTGATAGGCGGCGTCGACGATCGATTCCGGCAGGGTATCGGCCTCGATGTCGAAGCCCTTGGCCTTGCCGGGCTTGCGGGCCTTGCCGGTGCTCTTGGACTTGTCCGGCTTGGGCGGCCGCTTCTCCTTCGGGGTCGATTGCGTCGCCGGCAGCTGGATCAGGTTTTCGATCTCGGCGCCTGAGAATTTCTTCGCCATCGTTTCTGTCTCCTCGCCGGGACGAGCCCGTTTCTTCCCCGGTGGAGCCTAGCCGGCTACCGCGCCGAAGGGAATTGACGCCCTCTGCCGTTCCGCGCAGGAAGAGCCGAGCCGGCAACGGCCGGCAGCTTCGGACGTTCCATGATCGACACCGCCGTTTTCCCCATCGCCGCCGCGCGCGGCTTCGTCGAGGCGCTCGGCACCGCCGTCGTGCTGCTCGACGAGCTCGGCGTCGCGCAGGCGCTGAGCCCGGCGATGCGCGCGCTGATCCCGGGGCTCGAGACCGGCAAGCTCCTGGCGCTGGTGCTGCGCGACCCCGACCTGATCGAGGCGATCGAGGCGGTGGCGCTGGATGGCGGGCGCAAGACGATCGAGCTCGTCGAGCGCGTTCCGGTGGAGCGGACCTTCCGCATCCACATCGCTGCGCTCGCCGGCCGGGCCGAGCGCCGTCCGACGCTCCTGACCTTCGAGGATCTGAGCGAGCAGCGCGTCATCGAGCGCATGCGCGTCGATTTCGTCGCCAATGCCAGCCATGAATTGCGCACGCCGCTGGCTTCGCTGCTCGGCTTCGTCGAGACGCTGCAGGGGCCGGCGCGCAACGACGAGAAGGCGCGCGAACGCTTCCTCGGCATCATGCGCGAGCAGGGGCTGCGCATGGCGCGGCTCGTCGACGACCTGCTCTCGCTGTCGCGGATCGAGCAGCGCGCCCATGTCGCGCCCGACGCGCCGGTGGATCTCGCCGGCATCGCGCGCGAGATCGTCGATTCCCTCGCGCTGCTGGCGCGCGAGCGCGAAGTGACCCTCAAGCTGAAGGCGATACGGCAGCCAGCCGCGAGGCCGGCGGCACGGGACTGGGGCTCGCCATCGTCAAGCACATCGTGCTGCGCCATCGCGGCCGGCTGACCATCGAGAGCAAGCCGGGGCAGGGCGCTGCCTTCAAGGCGATCCTGCCCCGCTACGGAACGGGCCGCAGCGCGGCCTGAGCCCTGACAATCCGGAGCGGCCTGAGCCTTTGTGACAGTTTTCATGACGGAATGTCATGTGGCTGTCATACTGAGGGTGTTCTGACGAGGTCGCTGCAAACAGCGACCCAGAGAGGACATCTCAATGCGCAAGATTCTCGTTCTCGCGGCCGTTGCCGCCGGGATCGCCGGTTCCGCCCAGGCTGCCGACATCACCGGCGCCGGCGCGACCTTCCCCTTCCCGATCTATTCGAAATGGGCCGAGGCCTATCAGAAGGAAGCCGGCGTCGGCCTGAACTATCAGTCGATCGGCTCGGGTGGCGGCATCCGCCAGATCAAGGCGAAGACCGTCGCCTTCGGTGCGACCGACGCTCCCCTCAAGGGCGAGGAGCTCTCCAAGGACGGCCTGATCCAGTTCCCGACCGTGATGGGCGGCGTCGTTCCGGCTGTGAACATCGCCGGCATCGAGCCGGGCAAGCTCAAGCTCTCGGGCGAAATCGTCGCCGGGATCTATCTCGGCGAGATCAAGAAGTGGAACGACCCGAAGATCGTCGCGCTCAACGGCGATCTGAAGCTCCCCGACGCCAACATCAACCCGGTCTACCGTTCGGACGGCTCGGGCACGACCTTCGTCTTCACCGACTACCTCTCCAAGGTTTCGGCCGAGTGGAAGACCAAGATCGGCAACAACACCGCCGTGCAGTGGCCGGTCGGTATCGGCGGCAAGGGCAATGAGGGCGTTTCCGCCTCGGTGAAGCAGGTCGCGAACTCGATCGGCTATGTCGAGTACGCCTATGCCAAGCAGAACAAGCTCTCCTACGCCCTGGTGAAGAATGCCGACGGCAACTTCCCGATGCCGACGATCGAGGCCTTCCAGGCCGCGGCCGCCAATGCCGACTGGAAAGAGCAGCCGGGCTTCGGCATCTCGCTCAACAACCAGAAGGGCAAGGATGCCTGGCCGATCACCTCGGCGACCTTCATCCTGGTCCATGCCAAGCCGGAAAGCCCGGCCGACGTGCAGGCCGCGCTGAAGTTCTTCGACTGGGCCTACAAGAGCGGCGACAAGCTGGCGAGCGATCTCGACTACGTGCCGCTCCCGGCCAACGTCAAGGACGAGGTCCGCGCCGCCTGGAAGGGCGTGACCGACAACTCCGGCAAGCCGATCTTCTGATCGCAGCCTGACCGACAGGGCGAGGCGGGTTATCCCGCCTTGCCCGACCACGCTCAGCCTTCATCCTGAGGAGCCGCCGGTCGCGGCACCGGAGGCTCCTCAGGATGAGGGCTGAGGCCGATCGAGCCGGACCGGCTCGAGCAGCCTCGGCGACATTATCGGAGCCTCGCGGAATGACCGCCGTAACCGACATGAAAAGCATTCCCCCGGCACCGGTGATCCGGAAGACGCCGAAGGCGACCTTCGATCTCGTCTTCCGCAATGCGAGCTTTCTCGCCGCGCTGCTGGTGCTGGTGCTGCTCGCCGGCATCATGCTCTCGATGATCGTCGGCGGTTGGCCGGCCTTCCGCGAATTCGGCCTCGGCTTCATCACCTCCAGCGTCTGGGATACGCAGAACGAGCAGTACGGCGCCTGGCCGGCGATCRTCGGCACGCTCTCGACGGCGCTGATCGCGCTCGTCATCGGCGTGCCGCTCTCGCTCGGCATCGCCGTGTTCCTGACGCAGCTCGCCCCGCCCTGGTTCAAGCGGCCGGTCGCGACCGCGATCGAGCTGCTCGCCGCCGTGCCTTCGATCATCTACGGCATGTGGGGGCTGTTCGTCTTCGCGCCGCTCTTCGCGGCCTATGTCCAGATCCCGCTCTCGAATATCGTCGAGGGCATCCCGATCGTCGGCACGGTGCTCTATTCGCGCTCGCCCTCGGGCCTCGGCATCTTCACCGCGGGCATCATCCTCGCCTTCATGATCGTGCCCTTCATCGCCTCGATCACCCGYGACATGCTGGAGCAGATCCCCTCGGTGCTGCGCGAGAGCGCCTATGGAATTGGGGCGACCACCTGGGAAGTCGTGCGCCATGTGCTGGTGCCGCAGGCCGGCGTCTCGATCATCGGCGCGATCATGCTCGGGCTCGGCCGTGCGCTCGGCGAGACGATGGCGGTGACCTTCGTGGTCGGCAACGCCAACCGGCTCTCGGCCTCGATCCTCGACCCCGGCTCGACCATCGCCTCGCGCATCGCCAACGAGTTCAACGAGGCGATGGGCCTGCAGCTCAATTCGCTGATCGCGCTGGGCTGCATCCTGTTCTTCGTCACCTTCGTCGTCCTCGTCATCGCGCGGCTGCTGGTCGCCCGGGTGAAGAAATTCTGAGGTCTGGGTCAGATGAGCACGTCCACCTCTTCCGCACCGGCCGCATCGCACATCGCCTGGGGGCGCGTGCGCCAGTCGCGCCGCACCGCCGACCGCGCGATGAAGGTCATCGCCACCGGCTTCACCTTCTGCGCCATCTTCGTGCTGTTCTGGATCCTCGGCATGCTGCTGGTGAAGGGCATCGGCGGGCTCTCGCTCGCCACCTTCACCCATGTCACGCCCGGGCCGGGCTCCGAGGGCGGCGGCCTCGCCAACGCCATCGTCGGCTCGATCGTGCTGACCTTCCTGGGCATTGCGGTGGCGACGCCGATCGGCGTGCTCGCCGGCACCTGGCTGGCGGAATACGGCCGCGGCTCCAAGCTCGCCAACATCATCCGCTTCATCAACGACATCCTGCTTTCGGCGCCGTCGATCCTGATCGGCCTGTTCGTCTACGTCATCCTGGTCGAGCCCTTCCGCGGCTATTCCGGCTGGGCCGGCGGCGTCGCGCTCGGCATCATCGCGATCCCGGTCATCGTGCGCACCACCGAGGACATGCTCAGCCTCGTGCCCGGCCCGCTGCGCGAGGCAGGCTCGGCGCTCGGCGCGCCGCCTTCCGTCGTCATCACCAGCGTGACCTGGCGCGCGGCGAAGGCCGGCATGGTCACTGGCATCCTGCTGGCACTCGCCCGCATCGCCGGCGAGACGGCGCCGCTGATCTTCACCGCGCTGAACAACAATTTCTGGTTCTCGCCCAATCTCGTCGGCGGCGTTTCCAACCTGCCGGTCACGATCTACCAGTTCGCCTCCGCTCCTTACGAGAACTGGCAGCAACTCGCCTGGGCCGGTTCGCTGATCATCACGATCTCGATCCTGCTGCTCTCGATCATCGCCCGGCGCGTCGTCGCCGGCGGCAAATAAGACTTGAATCCAGCCCGGTCGCGCCCGACCTTGAGGACCATGTCGATGCTTTCGACCCTTGAACTCTCCCCGCAGTCGCTCGATGCCGAGGCTCCCGTCCGGATCGCGGTGAAAAACCTCGATTTCTACTACGGCGAGCACAAGGCGCTGAAGAACATCAATCTCGACTTCCGTGACCGCCACGTCACGGCGCTGATCGGGCCTTCGGGCTGCGGCAAGTCGACCCTGCTGCGCATCTTCAACCGGATCTACTCGCTCTATCCGGAGCAGAAGGCGACCGGCGAGATCATGCTCGACGGACGCAACATCATCTCCAACGACGTCGATGTGAACGAGCTGCGCTCGCGCGTCGGCATGGTGTTCCAGAAGCCGACGCCCTTCCCGATGTCGATCTACGACAACGTCGCCTTCGGCATCCGCCTCTACGAGAAGCCGCCGAAGTCGGAGCTCGACGACCGCGTCGAGGGCGCACTGCGCCGCGCCGCGCTCTGGGACGAGGTCAAGGACAAGCTGAAGAGCTCCGGCATGGGCCTCTCCGGCGGCCAGCAGCAGCGCCTGTGCATCGCGCGCACCATCGCGCAGAAGCCGGAAGTGATCCTGTTCGACGAGCCGACCTCGGCGCTCGATCCGATCTCTACCGGCAAGATCGAGGACCTGCTGGAGCAGCTCAAGAGCGACTTCACCATCGCCATCGTCACCCACAACATGCAGCAGGCGGCGCGCATCTCGCAGTACACGGCCTTCATGTATCTCGGCGAGGTCATCGAGTTCGCGCCGACCAACACGATCTTCATGAACCCGGCGAAGAAGCAGACGCAGGATTACGTCACCGGCCGGTTCGGCTGAGCGGCGACGGAGGAGGAACCCCATGACCGACCATATCGTCCGCTCCTACGACGCCGATCTCGAAGGCCTTCGCCGCAGCCTCGCCGAAATGGGCGGGATGGCCGAGCGCATGCTCGGCGATGCGACCGTGGCGCTGGTGCGCCGCGACACCACGCTGGCCCAGAAGATCATCTCCGCCGATCAGCGCCTCGACAATCTCCAGCGCGAGGTCGAGGAGAAGGCGGTGCTGACCATCGCCCGGCGCCAGCCGCTGGCCAACGATCTGCGCGAGCTGATCTCCGCCATCCGCATCGCTGCGGATGTCGAGCGTGTCGGCGATCTCGCCAAGAACATCGCCAAGCGCGCCGTCGCCATCTCCGGGCAGTTCCAGCCGCCGCACCGCGCCGTGGTCGGGCTGGAGCACATCAGCCGCCTCGTTCAGGCGCAGCTCAAGGACGTGCTCGACGCCTATGCCGCCGGCAACGAGCAGAAGGCGCTCGAGGTCTGGCGCCGCGACGACGAGATCGACGCGCTCTACACCTCGCTGTTCCGCGAGCTCCTGACCTATATGATGGAAGATCCGCGCAACATCACCTTCTGCACGCATCTCCTGTTCTGCGCCAAGAACATCGAGCGCATCGGCGACCACACCACCAACATCGCCGAGACGATCCACTATCTCATCACCGGTGACTCGCTCGACGCGAACCGGCCGAAGCTCGACACGACCAATATCGAGGTCGAGGCGATCACGGGTAGCTGAGGCTAAGGAATCATGGCGGCACGCATCCTGATCGTCGAGGACGAAGAGCCTCTCACCCTGCTGCTGCGCTACAACCTCGAAGCCGAGGGCTTCGAGGTCGACAGCGTGGCGCGGGGGGACGACGCCGAACTGCATCTGCGCGACCACACGCCCGATCTGGTGCTGCTGGACTGGATGCTGCCGGGCCTTTCCGGCATCGAGCTCTGCCGCCGGCTGCGCTCGCGGCGCGACACCGAGCGGGTGCCGATCATCATGCTGACGGCACGCGGCGAGGAGACCGAGCGGGTGCGCGGGCTCGCGACCGGCGCCGACGACTATGTCGTGAAGCCTTTCTCCCTGCCGGAGCTGACGGCGCGCATCCAGGCGCTGCTGCGCCGGGCGAAGCCTGGCCATGTCGCCGGTCTTCTGCAGGCGGGCGACCTCGAACTCGACCGCACCACCCGGCGCGTCCGCCGCGCCGGCAGCGAGCTGCATCTGGGGCCGACCGAGTTCCGCCTGCTCGAATTCCTGATGCAGGCACCGGGCCGCGTCTATTCCCGCGCCCAGCTCCTCGACGCCGTCTGGGGCCGGGACGTCTATATCGACGAGCGCACGGTCGACGTGCATGTCGGGCGCCTGCGCAAGGCGATCACCCCTGCCGACGCCAAGGACCCGCTCAGGACGGTGCGCGGCGCCGGCTATGCCTTCGACGAGACGTTCGCCAGAAGCTGACTGCCGCCGGAGCTGACACGCGAGCCGAGCCCCGGCTCGCAGCGCCCGTGCCTCAGGTGTCGGGGCCGCCCTCGATATCGGCGGCCCAGGCCAGCGCGGCTTCGCGCTCGGCCGGCGGAAAGGTGCGGATCTCGACGAAGGGAACCACCGGAGCGAAGAGCCGCGCGACGCGATCGAGCCAGCCCTTCTCGACGATGATCGCCTCCTTGGGGAAGCGCTTGAGTTCCCAGAGCTTGCCGAAGCTGTAGCGCGCGTCCTTCCAGGCCGCGGCGAAGGTCATGTCGTCGAAGGCGGTGATGTCGGCGAGGATCGAGACCTTCTCGTGCCGGCTCAGCCGGTCTTCGACATCGGCGGCGACGCGCTCGATATCGGCCGGCTCGATGGTGCCGCTGAACGCGATGGCGAGAACATGGTCGGGCGCCGGAAGAATGGTGATCATGGCGGCCTCCTCYTGTGCCGATGTCAACGCATGGCCGGCCGGGAGGTTGCGGGCGCTCAGGCCGCTCGCGTCGCCGCGTCGAAAGCCGCGGCCTCCGTCCTCAGCCAGGCGATGAAGGCGTCGAGGCCGGGGCGCGAGGGCTGGTCCAGGCGGCGGGTCAGCCAGCAGCCGGTGACGCTGGTGAAGCCGATATCGAGGGGGTTGACCAATGCGCCCGAGGCCAGTTCCTCGGCGACATAGCAGCGTGGCGCCAGCGCGACGCCGAGCCCCGCGACCGCGGCGCGGATGATGACGGAGTAATAGCCGTAGCGGACGGTATGGGCCGGCACCGCGCCGCGCAGGCCATGCGCCTCGGTGAACTCGGCCCAGAAGGCCGGCATCTGGTAATGCTGCAGCAGCGTCATCTTCTGGATGTCGGCGGCGCGGCGGAAACCGCCCATGCGCTCCAGCAATTCGGGCGCGGCGACGAGGGCGACATCTCGGCCGAACAGATAATGCGCCTCCTTGCCGGGCCAGGGCGGGGTGCCGTGGTTGATCTCGATGTCCGGCTCTTCCGTCTCGTTTTCGCTGACATAGTTGGTGAACTGGACGTCGACGCCGGGATGGGCCTCGGCGAAGACGGGGAAGCGCTCCATCAGCCAGCGCTCGCCGGCGATGGCGACCATGTGCAACCGGATCGGCCGGGCGATGGCGACGCGCTCGGCCAGGCGCATGGCTCCGCGTTCCATCTGCTCCAGGGCGGCTTCGGCATAGGGCAGGTAGATCGCGCCGGCCTCGGTCAGCTTGAGGCCGACCGGATTGCGCTCGAACAGCACGGTGCCGAGATGGTGCTCGAGCGACAGGATCTGCTTGGAGACCGCGCTCTGGGTGAGGTTGACGACGCCGGCGGCGCGGGCGGTCGAGCCCAGTCGCGCGACGGTGACGAAGGCGCGCATGGCGGTGGAGGAGGGCGGGGGCCGCAAGGCCATGGGTATTCCGTTTTGGACTAGGCTACCGGAGATCGTTTCGTTTGCTGGCTGCCGGGTCAAGAGGTCATTCTTACGCTTGGGGAGGAGGGGCTCGCATGAATTTGACAATCTGCCCGTGCTGCGGTGGTTTCCGCGGACCAACGGCATCGCGGTCGATGGCGCTTTCGAGAGCCGCCGGCAAGCCTGTCCGGGAGCGCCGTCGATGAGCCATGCCGTCACCTCGCCGGTCGCCAGCCGCGATCTGGCCGCGATCGCGCGACTCAGGATCGTGCCGCGTCGTTTCTATGGGCGTTGGGTCGCGGCGGCGCTCATCATCGCTGTCCTCGCCTGGATTATCGCCGCCTTCGTCAAGGGCGACATCGCCTGGCCGGTGGTCGGGCAGTTCTTCACCGCGCCCGCGATCCTCTCCGGTCTCGGCAACACGCTGATCATGACGGTCTGCGCGATGACGCTGGGCATCGTGCTCGGGGTCGTCTTCGCGATCATGTATATGTCGCCGAACCCGGTGCTGCGCAGCGTCGCGCTGTTCTACATCTGGTTCTTCCGCGGCACGCCGCTGCTGCTGCAGCTCCTGATCTGGTTCAACCTGGCGCTGGTCTTCCCGACCATCGGCATTCCCGGGCTGTTCTCCTGGCGCACCATCGACATCATCGGTCCGTTCATGGCGACGCTGCTCGGGCTCGGCATGAACCAGGGCGCCTAYACCGCCGARGTGGTGCGYGGCGGCATCCTCTCCGTCGATACCGGGCAGACCGAAGCCGCCAAGGCGATCGGCATGACGCGGCTGACGGCGCTGCGTCGCATCGTGCTGCCGCAGGCGATGCGCGTCATCATTCCGCCGGTCGGCAACGAGGTGATCAGCATGGTGAAGCTGACCTCGGTGGCGAGCGTGATCCAGTATGCCGAGATCCTGCGCAACGCCCAGACGATCTATTTCGCCAATGCCCGCGTCATCGAATTGCTGATCGTCGCCGCCGGCTGGTACCTGCTCGTGGTGACGCTGCTGCAGATCGGGCAGTATTTCCTCGAGCGCTATTTCTCGAAGGGACGCGGCGAGAGGCGGGCGAAACGCACCGTCAAGCTCGAGGAGGAGCCGGCATGAGCGCGGTGYAGAACAGCTCGAGAAGATCGACCAGGGCGCGATCCGCGTCGATGGCGAACTGATCGGCTATCGCCGCGTCGGCGACGAGCTGCACGAGCTGACCGACCCGGAGATCGCGCGCCAGCGCCTCGTCACCGGCATGGTGTTCCAGCGCTTCAACCTGTTCAACCACATGACGGCGCTGCAGAACATCATCGAGGGGCCGCTCACGGTGCTGAAGCGGCCGCGCAAGGAGATCGTCGCGGATGCCATGGCGCTGCTGGAGCGTGTCGGCCTCGCCGAGAAGCGCGACGCCTATCCGAGCGAGCTCTCGGGCGGGCAGCAGCAGCGCATCGCCATCGCCAGGGCGCTGGCGATGAAGCCCAAGCTGATGCTGTTCGACGAGCCGACCTCGGCGCTCGATCCCGAGCTCGTCGGCGAGGTGCTGAACGTGATGCGTGACCTCGCGGCGTCGGGCATGACCATGATCGTGGTCACGCATGAGCTCGGCTTCGCCCGCGAGGTGGCCAACGACGTCGTCTTCATGGACAAGGGCGAGATCGTCGAGCGCGGCACGCCCGACACGGTCCTGGTCGCACCGACCCAGGCCCGCACCCGGGATTTCATCGCAGCCGTCCTGAAATGACGACCGGCGGGATTCTTGTCGTTTTGCGCATGGCTTCAGCGAAAAACCGGTTCCCGCTTCTTCGCGCAATGCTTTGAGTTCATAAGAGGGAGAGACCACATGCTTCGTTTGACACTGACGGCGGCGCTGCTCGCCGCGACCACGCTGGCCGCTCAGGCGCAGACCGTGCCGGACCGGATCAAGACTGCCGGCAAGCTCGTGATCGGGACCCAGCCGAACTATCCGCCGATCACCTCGAAGGACCCGGCGACCAACCAGCTCATCGGCTTCGACATCGAGCTGGGCGAGGCCATCGCCAAGGAACTCGGCCTCAAGGTCGAATGGCAGGAAACGGCCTTCGCCCAGATGCTGCCCTCGATCCAGACTGGCCGCGTCGACATGGCGCTGGCCGGCATGAGCGATCTGCCGGCCCGGCGCGAGCAGGTCGACTTCGTCGATTATCTCGAATCCGGCGCGCAGTTCTACACGGTCACCCCGTTCAAGGACACGGTGAAGAGCCCTGACGACCTCTGCGGCAAGAGCGTCGGCGCCAGCCGCTCGACCAACTGGCCGCAGCAGATCGGCGATTGGAGCCAGGCCAATTGCGTCGCCAAGGGCAAGCCCGCGATCAACGTCGTCGGCACCGAGGGCTCGGTCGATGCCCGCACCCAGCTCAAGACGCAGCGCCTGCAGGGCGGCGTCCAGGGCAGCGAGACGATGAGCCATTTCCAGAAGCTCGAGCCCAACACCTACATCCCGCTCGGCAAGCCGTTCACGACGACGCTGATGGGCATCCCCTTCGCGAAGACGGCCGAGGGCGCGCAGCTGCGCGACGCCGTGAAGGCCGCGCTGGAGAAGCTCCAGGCCAACGGCACCTATGACGCGCTGATCCAGAAATACGGCCTCCTCGACAACCCGCTGAAGCCGGTCTCGATCAACAAGGGCCAGTAGTTCCCTCGCGAATGCGCGGCGGCCTCGAAGCCGCAAGCCGAGGTTCGCTTCGCTACCGTCATCCCGGCTGGTCCGTCCGTGCCGGGATGACGTGTTTTTGGGTCGGTGAAGCCGGGTGCCGGCCGCGGAGATGGCGGGCGCGATTTCACCGGGCTTGCGATGGCGGCCGGGCTGCCGTAACCCGGAAGCCTCTTTCCGCGACCCGTCATTCCCAGCCGCCATGCCAGCCTCGATCACCGACCGCTATGCCGCCCTGGTCGAGGCGGGCGCCATCGAGCGCGATCCGGCCCAGGTCGCCGTCGTCAGGAAGCTCGAGGCGCTGAACGCGGCGCTCGCCGCCCGCCGCCTCGCCCGCAAGGGCAGCGCGCTCGGCTGGCTCTTCGGCAAGAAGCCCGACACCGCCGAGGCGCCGAAGGGGCTCTACATCTGGGGCAGGTCAAGGACGGCGATCCGATCGCGCCGGTCGCGGCGGAACTGGCTGAGGAAGCCTATCTGCTCTGCTTCGACGAGTTCACGGTGACCGACATCGCCGATGCGATGATCCTCGGGCGCTTGTTCACGGCGCTCTTCGCCGCCGGCGTCGTCGTGGTCGCGACCTCGAATGTCGAGCCGTCGCGGCTCTATGAGGGCGGGCTCAACCGGGCGCTGTTCCTGCCCTTCATCGATTTGCTTCAGACCAAGGTCGAGGTGCTCAAGCTCGATGCGCGCACCGATTTCCGGCTGGAGAAGCTCGGCGGCGCGCCGGTCTATCACGTGCCGGCCGATGCGAAGGCGAAAGCTGCGCTCGATGCTGCCTTCAAGGGGCTCTCCGGCGTGGCGCAGGGGCCGCGGACCGTGCTCAACGTCCAGGGGCACGAACTCGTGCTGCCGCAGGCAGCCGGCGGCGTGGTGCGGGCGAGCTTCGTCGATCTCTGCGCCCAGGCCTATGGCGCCTCCGACTATATCGCGCTGGCGCAGCGCTTCCACACGCTGGTGCTCGACGATATCCCGATCCTCGATTTCGACCGACGCAACGAGGCCAAGCGCTTCATCATCCTGATCGACACGCTCTACGAGCACCATGTGAAGCTCGTCGCCTCGGCGGCGGCCGAGCCGCATGAGCTCTATCGCGCGAACAAGGGGCGCGAGGCCTTCGAGTTCGACCGCACCGTCTCGCGCCTGATCGAGATGCGCTCCGAAGAGTATCTCGCGATGCCGCATGGCCGGCCGGATTCGGCTGCGAGCGGCGACACCACCGGGCTGGTCGAGACGTGAGTTTCACCGCCGACAATGGATGGGTGGTCATCCCGGGCAAGCTGCGCAGCAGCGCCGACCCGGGATCCATGCCTGAACCTTCGTCGGAAACGCTCTGGCATGGATCTCGGGTCAAGCCCGGGATGACCGAGAGGTTCAACGCGATCTCGGGATTGGGGGCCCGCTGACCCATGCCGCAGCGCGAGCCGAGCGAGACACGCATCCTCACGGTCGCCAGCGAGCACCTGCGGACGTTCGGGCTGAAGCGCTTCACCGTCGTCGCCGTGGCGGAAGAGGCGGGCATGACCCATGCCAATGTCTATCGCTATTTTCCGTCCAAGGGGGCGCTGATCGATGCGGTGGTCGATCTCTGGCTCAAGGCGACGGAGCGGCGGCTCGCCGACATCGCCGATGGCCCCGACCCGGCCGACGACAAGCTCGAGCGACTGATCCTGGCGCTCGCCAAGGCCAATCGCGACCTGCTGAGCGAGGATCCACATCTCTTCGCGGCGCTGTCGCTCGCCGTCGCCAAGCGCCATGCCATCAGCCGGCGCAACCGGACGCGGGTCAGAGCGCTGTTCGAGCGCGTCGTCGACGAGGGAATCGCCACCGGCGTGTTCGAGCCGCGCGATCGCGACCGGGCCATCGCCTTCGTCATCGATGCGACGCATCGCTTCATCCATCCGGCCTCGCTGGCGCTGGAAGCCGACGTGCCGCTGGCCTCGGTCGATACCCGCCTCTCGACGCTGATCCGCGTCATCCTGCGGGTGCTCGGTAGCGGCATCGTGTGAAAAAATTTGGTGACCAATTACAATTTCTGTAAATTGTAATTGCCCGATTTTTGCCCCAAACGACTGAAAGTCGACGTGGAGCCTCCTGCAAGTCATTGAAAAAAAAGAGGCCGCCTGTTTCGCCGCGCGAATGGGAGCGCCTCGCCCCGCAAAAGCCGCTTTTCCTGCGAGGGTTGCGGCAAAAGGGCGGTTTGGGCCAAAGGAAGCCACGGTTTGGCCGGCCCGCTGGCCATCGTAGCGCCAAGGTATTTTGGCCAAGGCATTCCGGATGTCGAAAGCCGGCCGCAGCCGGCTTCGATCGAAGCGCCAGAAGAGAAGGACTAGGCTATGGCCCGCAAGAAGATTGCCCTCATCGGTTCAGGCCAGATCGGCGGCACGCTCGCCCACCTCGCCGGCCTGAAGGAACTCGGGGACGTCGTCCTCTTCGACATCGCCGAGGGCATCCCGCAGGGCAAGGGCCTCGACATCGCCGAATCCGCGCCGGTCGACGGCTTCGACGCCGGCTACAAGGGCACGAACTCCTACGAGGACATCAAGGGCGCCGACGTGATCATCGTCACCGCCGGCGTGCCCCGCAAGCCCGGCATGAGCCGCGACGACCTGATCGGCATCAACCTCAAGGTGATGAAGGCGGTCGGCGAAGGCATCAAGCAATATGCGCCGAAGGCCTTCGTGATCTGCATCACCAACCCGCTCGACGCGATGGTCTGGGCGCTGCAGAAGTTCTCGGGCGTCAAGCCGAACATGATCTGCGGCATGGCCGGCGTGCTTGACTCCGCCCGCTTCCGCTACTTCCTCGCCGAGGAGTTCCAGGTGTCGGTCAAGGACGTCTCGGCCTTCGTGCTCGGCGGCCATGGCGACGACATGGTGCCGCTGGTCCGCTATTCCGGCGTCGCCGGCATCCCGCTGCCCGACCTCGTCAAGATGAAGTGGACGACGCAGGAGAAGCTGGACGCCATCGTCGAGCGCACCCGCAAGGGCGGCGGCGAGATCGTCAACCTGCTCAAGACCGGCTCGGCCTTCTATGCGCCTGCCGCTTCCGCCATCGCGATGGCCGAGAGCTATCTCAAGGACCAGAAGCGCGTGCTGCCGGCGGCCGCCGCGCTGAAGGGCCAGTACGGCGTCAAGGACATGTTCGTCGGCGTGCCGGTGGTGATCGGCGCCAAGGGCGTCGAGCGCGTCGTGAAGATCCGCCTCAACGGCGCCGAGAAGGAGATGCTGGCGAAGTCGGTGGCTTCGGTGCAGAGCCTGATCGACGCCTGCAAGAGCGTCGATCCGTCGCTGGCCGGCTGAGGCATGCGCCCGGCGCAGGCACATATCCGGCAGGTGTTCGGGGGACGGCACAGCCCGACACCCGAACCGCAGCACCTTCTTGACCAGATG
>NZ_JBFRDQ010000181.1:0-19253 GCF_052113865.1 Allobosea sp. TAB14
GGCCTGCTCGGCGCGAGCAACCGACACGGCGGCGTTCGCCTCGGCGATCTGCGCCTTCCATTTCGCGTCCTGCGCCTCGCGGGCGAGCGTCGCCGCCTTGTCCTGGAGCCGCTCGATCGCGACCAGGCCGCGCCAGAAGCCGAGGCCGCCGGCGGCGAACAGAAGCCCCAACACGACCAGGAGGGCCGCGGTCTTCCAGTTCTTCAAGAGCCAGGCCTCGAACATCACAGCCCCGCCTCGCAGAGCTCGCGCTCGCCGATGCGCAGGGCGTCGCCATCCTCGCGCCGGCGCTTCAGGCCCTCGACGACCTGTCCACCCGCACGGTTGAAGCGGGTGAAGGCTTCGCAGCTCTCGTGAAAACGGCCCTGCCGCGCGAGCTCGGCGGCCGAGGATTTGCAGATGGCGCCGACGCCGACGTTGTAGGAGGCGGAGATGGCGACTGCCTGCCAGCTCTTCGGCTTGTCGTCGAAGCCGGCGATGCAGCGGGTGAGTGGCAGGTAATAGTCGCTCATGACGCGCTTCGAGAGCATCGCCTTGCACTCGGCAGGGGTGAAGCTCATGCCCGGCCGCACGGGCTTTCCGTCGACCCGCGTCTCGCCGTAGCAGATGTCCCATATCTTGGCGTAGCGGTCCCAATGCGAACTGGTGACCAGCCCCTCCCAGGGGATGATCAATGCCGTCGTCGCCAGGGAGATGGCGGTGGCCGCCCCGGCGATCGCGACCTTGGCGCGTTTACTCGCCATCGCTCGGCCCCGACACGGTTTCCTGCTTGATGACGCGGGCGACGCTGGCGACCAGCGAGGCCGCCATCACGGCCAGGCTGGCGGAGACGCGGCCGTCGACCCAATAGGTGATCCCGGCCTCGACTGCGGAGGCGAAGGCCACGAACAGGTTGATGTGGAAGGACCACGAGTGCCAGAGCACACGCTTCCAGTTCGGGACGAGTTTCAACGGGGCTGCTCCGCGCCCGGGCGCGTGCCCGGAACCTGATGCACGATGCCCCTGACGGGTGCCCGATACGCCCCTGACGGGTGTCAGAGCCTAGAAGAGCTTGAGCTGATTGGTATTGTGCCCGCGGCGCCGCGATCGGAAACGGTGAACCGTGCGGGTCGTGACGCCGGCGGTCGCTGCCATCTGGTTCGCCGACTCCCCGCGGGAAGCGGCTTCTTCGAGGGCGCGGTTCGTGCGGCGGCGCAGCGCCTGGTAACTACCAACAGGTCCCAGCGGGATCGTCAACTTCTGGCGCAGCCGGCCGGAGCAGAAGTGATCACTGATCAGCCGAGCTTTTTCGATGCCAACCGCCCCGATCAACCAATTATCGGGCCGCAGATGGGCCACGACGAAAACCTGCTGCCCGCCCTTCGCCTCGGCGATTGCGAGCGCAGCATCGATGCCGGCGACCTCGGCGATCTCGGCCAGCAGCGGCGGAAGCTCGGGCCAGCTGGCGCGGGTCATCGCCGCCGCCTCTGCATCGACTCGTCGAGCACGGTGACGAGGATGCCGTTGTCGATGACATAGCGCAGACCGTCGACGACGATCGCGAACTCTCCGACGGCGCCCGCCCGCTCGGCCGCCTTGCGGCCACGCTCCAGCGAGCTTGCGATCAGCGCGCGCAGCTGCTCGACATCGAGCGCGCCGGAGCGTTCCAGGAAGCGAACGAGGGCGTGATCGGTGACGTGGATCATCGCGGGCTTCGCTCCTCCCGCAAGCGCCTCTGCCAGGCCTTCAGCTGCTCAATCGCCTCACGCGTCTGCGGCGGTTTCAGGAATTCCGGCGCAGCGACCTTGAAGCGGCCGAGCACCCAGGCGCGCAGCGCGTCGCGATCGAGCGGGCCGGCATGGAGCGCGCCCCACAACGCATAGAGCTTGCGGGTATCGTCGCGATCGGCGCGCGGCCGGGTCGACTCCTTCGCCACCCAGCCGAGGCGCTTGAATTCGGCGATGACGGCATTGGCCTGCTTGTCGCTGAGATCGCGCGACGAGTCGGTGCCGGCGACGCGCAGTAGCAGGCCGCGATATTCCCGGTCCTGCAGTTTGAGCTCGCGCCGGGCGATCTGGATCTTCTTCAGCATGGCGGGATGCGTGCTCATCGGCCGGCGTTCCGAGGGCTGGTCCTGGCGATAGCGGCGAGCAGCGCCACGCGGCGCTTCGTCAGCTGCTTCAACTGGCCTTCAATCACGGTCGAACGCCGCGGCTGAATATCGGCGATGATCTGCTTCAGCCGCTCGCGCTTCTCGTCCAGCCGCGCGAGCTCGTCCTTCGCTAGCAGGGCCGAGATGGCGCTGGCGTCGGACGGCGCTGGCCGGGCGGAGAAGAAGCGCGACATGGTCATGCCCCGAGCTCGAGGAGCGGGGCCGGCGCCGGCTTGGCGAAACGGAATGCGTCGCGGGGATGGGTATGGAGCTTGCGCTGTCCCGGCGGGATCCAGAGCGGCGCCCGTGGCTCGGAGCTGTGTTTCCAGCAGACCCAGCAGTAATCGGTCGCCGTATCGCCATCCGGTTCCCACCGTCCGCGATGCATCGGCACCCGCTCGACGTAATAGGCGATCAGGTAGGGCGGGAATTCCTGGAAGAGCTCATAGCGCTCGATCGTGTGCAGCCACTGCGTCCGGACAAGCAGCGCAACACCGCGGCGCGCCAAGCGGAGAGCAACGCGCGCGAAGTCTACGGCGAGGTTGAAGGGCGGGTTCGTGAAGGCCCAATCGCAGGCGCCGAGGTTCGGGCCGGCATCCAGGAAGTCGAAAGCCTCGCCGTAGCCATACGGGAAGATGTCGCTGGCGAGGATGAATGCGAAGGTCTCGCGCAGCGGCTCGGCCATGTGGCCCTCACCACAAGCCGGCTCCAGAACGATGTCGTTGGCCAGCACGCCGAGCACCGGCAGTGCGACATGACGCACGAAGGCACGCGTCGCCCAGGGCGGTGTCGGGAAGAAGTCGAGGGAGTCGGCCGGCTCAACACGCTGCGCGGCAACGGCAGGCGAAAAGGCGAAGGCACGCTGGGTCATGGCACCCTCGCAAAGGTGCCAATGCCAGTGATACGTTCCCGGACATGAATGACCAGCCCAACAATCCTGCCCACGGCGGACTGCGGTCGATGTTCGATCAGCAGCAGTTCCCGCTGGAGCGGATCGGCGCCCTGATCTTGGGCTGCGCAATGTTGGAGAACGACCTCGAAATCGTGTTGTGGCAGCTCGGGGGCTGGCCTGGACCTGGTGAGGAACCCAGCACCGATAGCATGGTGATTTCGAAGCGACTGAAGGAGTTTCGGCGCCTCGCCGGCGCGCTCGCCGATCAAGATTGGCCATCGCTGCGAAAGAACGTCGACGTTTTCGCGGACGCTGCGGACAACGTATTGGCCTACCGAAATGCAGTAGCCCACGGCTATCCGGTAGGCACCTTCGGCGATGGCAGCTCGGCAATGTCCATCAGCAACACCATGTGGCACGGTGAGACGCGCAGGCGGCCGACCCAAATGGCGCACCTTGATGAACGTGTTGTCGAGATGGTGCTTGAAGCACTTTACCTGCTGTTGCGCGCGATCCAAGCGGGCCGATGGCAGGCACAGGAAGCGATGCGGCTTCCCACCCTTCTGCAGTCTCCCGGCTTGAGCCAAGCGAAGTCGCTCTCCGGAGAAGCACGTCATCTCAATGAGCTGATGAACCACGAAAAATACTGACGAGAGGCGGTTCATCGCGCCGGCTCCCAGCGGATCAACACGCCGGTGAAAAGGCCGGCGCCGTGGGATACCGTCCAGAAGTTTACCATCGCCTCGAAAGGCGAGAGCAGCGTGTTGCCAAGCCTCCAGTCCTCGAAACCATCGGCCGCGGCGAATGCGTCCTGGTCGGTATCGGTCTCGATCGGGATGCCATTGACTTCGAGCGAGACCCGACGCTCGGACAGCAGGCGCGCGAGCTCGCGGGCCGAGCCAGGCTCCGGAAGATCTGCGAGCGGGCGAAGATCGAACCGCACCTCGCCCAGGCCGACGCAGATGACATCGTCGCGGATCAACCGGCAGGCCTTCGTCCGCATGCCGGTGTAGAGCTGGAGCTGCTCGCCAACACGTGCATGACGTCGGCGCGGAGCGCGGATCGTCTGGCGTTTTCGACCGCTCTCGATCGACAGCACGAAGCCTTTGTTGAAGGAGTAGGAGACCATCAGCGCACAGGCCCCCCGGCATTGGCGATCGCCTCCCGGCTAGCGAGCTCCAGGCACATCTGAGCCATGGTCTCACTATGGCGGAGCACGGCCAGGCGGGCGGACTCGGGCAGCTTCAGGAAGGCGCGGATCTCGTCGGCGTTGATGGCCAGGGTTTCGAGCGTGCGGACGGCCGTCTCCAGCTTCTGCAGGCCGTCCTCGGCATGAGCGGCCGGCCGAAGCTCGCGGATCTTCGCGCCGGTCATGAGGCTGCGCTGCCGTACGATCCATGCAGAAGCTGGTCGGACGGGACACTGCGGCGCCGCAGACACGGCGACCGCCGAACAGGTCACGGCTGCCTTCGACRGCCTCGCAGACGATCCAGCGGCACTGGCCGGCGACGGCCTTGGAGAGGAGGATGCTCATTGCAGCACCTCGTCTTCGGGCTTCGTGTCGGGTTTTCCGCAAGAGACCGTAAGCAGGCCCGCCAGCATCGCCTTTTCGATCTCGTCGTAGGCTCGATCGGCCTCCTCGGTCGTGCGGAATTCGAACGTGAGGGTGACGAACTCCTCCGACGCCTCCAGCTCGGTGGATTTCGGCTTGAGCGACATCATGCCGGCTCTCCCTTGATGACGCGGCAGTCCGTCGCCGGCACCGCGAAGACCAGGCCGTCATCGGCGCGGATCCGGAGATGGCTTTCCGAGCTCGGGCCGACGACGCGGGCGGTGAAGTGCAGCTCGCCCTGCTCATGGTCGAAGGTGTCGACCTGGATGAGCGCGCCGCGGGGGAAATCGGAGGGCGCCATGTCAGGCCCCCTTCGCGAAGAGAGGCAGCCGCGGCTTCCGGCGCTTCCGATCAATGAGGCTCTTGAAACGCTCGTAGGCTTCCAGCGCCGCGACGTCGTTCTCGGCTTCCGGGATGCCAGGAACGAGCAGAACGCCGGCCTGGTAGGCGCGGCGGGCCAGGGGCTCGACCCGAGCGCGCACGGAACGTTCGGTGCCTCTGTCGATCGGCAAGGCGCCGTTCGGAATGCGGGGTCCGAACTCGATCACCCCACCGCGCCAGCAATAGGCTCGATACAGTGCCATGGCGCCCTCACGCGGCCGCGAGGTCGATGGTGACCGCCCGCCAAGGCGCGGCGACGTGCTCGCGCTTGTAGAAGCGGACATACTCTTTGGTGCCAGTGACGCGGATCGAGTCCCGGATCGCCCTCATGGCGCGCACCCAGCGATCATCCCGGATTTCGAGCCGCAACAGGGAGAAGAGCTCGGCCTTATTGATCTGGCCAGCCTTCTCGACGTTGAAGACCCGGTTCACGAGCGCACGGATCTCCGCGCGGCTTTCGGCGCCCCATTCGACTAGACATTCGTCGATGAGCGTCTTTGCTTCCTGCAACTGCGGGCCGAACTCAATCAGCTTCGCGATCTGCACCTTCACCTGCATCAGACCGTCTTTGGTCTGATAGGTAACGTTGCCCTTCTGGCCGCCTTTCTCGGTGCCGTACTCCTGGCGATAAATGTCCTGAATGCCATTGAGGTCGGCGAAGGTATGCTCCTTGAACCGGGCCACCTGGGCAGAGAGGTCTTCCGCAAAGGCCATGATCTTGCGGACCTGCTCGTCCTCAAGCTGCTCGTCGGCGGGAACGAGCTCCACGGGAAGGAGGTGGCCCTCGCCATTGCGCATGTAGCGGGCGCCGCCGACTTCAACGATGCCGCTGGTGATGGCTGGGGCGGCGCGGCCGGGGATGAACTCAATATCGGTGCCGGCCGGGAGGATAGGAGCGGTCTCAAACATCAGAATTCTCCATGGCTTTCGAGGAGGTAGCGCCGCGCTCCACGGCATCCAGGGCGAAGCGGCAAAGGGCGATGATCTCGGAGACGCCGACGCGCACGGCTTCGCGCTCCGGCGCGGCCAGCACCCGGCGGGCGGTGGCGAGCGGGTCGGCGGTTTCGGCCAAGCGCAGGATGCCGACGCGCTGCAGCGCGAGGTGCGTGTGTAGGAGCGCGTCTGTCGCCGCGCGGAAATCCGGATCGGAGGCGCGCAGTTCTTCTGCGCGCCGCAAACCGACGAGCACCGTGGTGTGATCGCGATCGCCGACCAGACGGCCCACTGTCGTGGCCGACAGCGTGGTCAACTTGCAGGCGAGCCAGAAGACCGAATAGCGTGCCGCCGCGAGCTCAAGTGAGCGGCGATCCGAGACGATATCGAGCCGGGGGAAGCCAGTCGTGGCGCTGAACGCCTCGATGATCATGTCCAGTGTGACGTCGCGCTCGCTCATGCCGCGTCTCCGCCATCGAACGGGCGCGGCCGCGGCGCGATCGGCATGACCACGACATTCGTGTCGCCGACCGGCATGGCGAGGGCGGCGAGGCCGGGACGCGAGACATGCACCGGCCCGCCGCCGTCCAGCTGGCGCTGGATCTCGGTCTGTTGGGCCTTCAGCGCGGCCTGGTAGCCGGAAGGCTCCGGCGCCAGGTGGATGGCACCGAGATCCGCCGCGACCGCGTGGAGCTCGTCTTCGAGCTCCGGCATCAGCGAGGCTTGGGCGACGACGTCGTCGGCCTCCTGGGCGGATTGGCGCAGCAGGTCAGCCGTGCGCTCGCACTGATCCGGGGAGAGGCCGGTGCCCGAGCGTGCAGCGCGCGCGAGATGCGCCGCCAGGAAGCGCAGATCGATGGGAAGGGAGGAGCCCTGCATGGGTCAGACCTTCCGTCCGAAACGCGCGACGTGATGACGGCGGCGCTCGTAACGCTCGGTCGAGGCGAAGCCGCAGAGGCCGCCGAAGCCGAGGAGCGTGCCGCAGATCAGGAAGATGGCGTAGATTTCGGGCTCGCGGACATAGTGGTAGAGCGCGCCGGCGGCGTAGGGACCGAGCATCGCCGCGGCGATGCAGAACAGCTTGAAGGCGGATTGAAAGAGCATCAGGCGACATCCTTCTGCTGACGGAGGGGGCAGACCTTGCAGGCGTGGAAGAGCCGCGCGCTGGTCGAGTTCGTGGGGTTGAAAGGGCGCGCCTGGTTGCGCAGGCACTGGTCGCGACGGAGCTCGCCGAGCTCGGGGCAATCCACGGTTTCGCCCATCAGCGAGCCGCGGATGGTGACGAAGACTTTAGCGACATCGCCCGGATACTTCTTCGCCAGGACATGGCTGATGACCGCGTCCGAATAGCCGAGCTGCTGGGCGACAGCCCGCGATGTCCGCGCGCGGCAGGCCTCGGCGAGTGCCATCACCTCGGGAGGGATGCTCTCGCCCCAGGCGAGGCGGGCCTTTGCGACCTGATCGTTGCGAGGCGCGCTCATGCCGCCCTCGCTGTCGTCAAGCGGGTGTTAAGGTTAACGACCCGCATGACATTGAGGTCGAAACAGGCCTGCTCAGCACGCATCACGATCGGCGCGCGCGGACCCGTGTTGCGGACGAGGCGATAGACCAGCGTCTGCTTCCGCTCCGGCGCGTTGCCGGCGATCGCGAGATAGCCGGCCTGGAGAAGGTCCGCGACATAGCCGGAGGCGGTGGAGCGGGCGACAACCAGGGTGTCGGTCGAGGCTGCCTCCGCAAGCGCCGAGGCGCGGAACTGGCCCAGCAGGCGCATCGCCATCCAGAGCGCCTGCTGGCACTGGCCGAGGTTGCTATCGCCCCGGCGCATGGGCGGAGCTTCGCCGGGGTTGATGATGCAGTAGCGATGCGTCGCGACGGGGCCGCGCTGATCRCTGCCGACAACGCGCACCACCTTCTCGGCCAGCAGGAAGGCGAGATAATTCTCGATCGTCTTGCGATGGCCGACGCCAGCGATATCGACGACGATGCGCGAGGTGAACTCGCCATAATGCGCCTGCAGCCCGGTCATGATCCGCCAATAGGCGAGCCGGCCAGCCTCGGTGTTGGGAACGGTGGAGGCCATCAGCCGAACCTCCGGACGCGCGGCGGGTGCTTGCCGTTGATGAAGTCCGGCAGCTCGCCGCCAGCCTTCAGCTCTGACAGGCCGCGCGCCGCCATGAACGGCTTGCAGACGTTGTTGAGGTTGGAGACGAGCAGCCGTGCCCGGCCTTCCGAGGCGCGCTGAATGAGCGACAGCACCTCGTCGTCGACGATGACGCCGGCACGTTCGGCCAGCTTCCGGCAATCCTCCAGGTCGACCGGCTGGGCCGGCTCCCAATGGATGACGCGGCCATAGACATTCTCGAAACGCTCCAGCTTGCCCGGCAGCGCCTCCTCGCCGATCAGGATGAAGGCGGCGCGGGACTTGTCCGCGATCTCCTTCAGATTGCGGATCATGTTGCGCTCGACGAGCTTGTCGGCCTCGTCGATGAACACGGGCGGCTGATCCGGCGCCGAAAGCAGCTCGATCGCCTGCCGGGTCATCTCCGACAGGGTGCCCTTCGGCTTCAGCACGCCGAGCTCGAAGAGCAGGTTCGCGACCAGATCCTTGCGCGTCCAGCTCTCGCCGATTTCGAGATGCGGGCCGCCGGTCTTGATGTGGGCGAAGCGGGTCGCCTCGGTCTTTCCGTAGCCGGAATAGCCGTAGAAGCAGCCGAGATTGTCATCGTCCGGGCTGCGATCGCGCATGAGCTGGACGAGGCCCATCATGGCGATGACGTTCTTCAGCAGTGCCGGCGGGCGCCGGCTGATCGGCACGTCCATCTTGCTTTCCATCGGGTGTGCGTTCATGATTCCATCCTTGAAGACTTCAAATTGGCCCCGTTCGCGGGGCCTTTTTTTCGGCTCGGCTCACCGCAACGCCGCTTCGCCGTATTCCTGGTAGAGAGGGTCGAGAGACTTCTTGGCCGGGTGGGTCGCGAAGCTGCCGTAGAAGGCTGCTTCCTCCGGTGTGATCGGGTCGGACGCGCGCAGGCGCTCATCGAGCGCGAGCCACTTTCGATAGAGCTGCTGGGGCGTTTCCTGCTGGCGCAGACGACGAACATTGGACGGCGCTGCCGGCTTGGCGGCCTCCGCCTCAAGCTCCGCCTGAATGCGCTGACCCGCCTCGGACAGGGGCCGCGCCTTCGGCATATCGCCACGGCGCATCGCGGCGACATCACCACCGGCATCGAGCGCAGGCGTGGTGTGGATCTCGCTGCGCGGCGGAAAGGCGACGAGGTTGCCGGCGCGCTCGGCGGCGCGCTGATGGCGCAGGTCGAGCACGGTGCGCTCAGTGACCCCACGCTTCGCGGCGCGGACCTCCTTCATCTTCTCGTCGATGGCGCGCTTCTGGAGCGCGCGCGTCTCGGCGACGAGAGCCGCGCGGTCGACGCCTTCGCGCTCGGAGTGATGCCGCGCGCCAGCAGGCGATCACTCGCCGGATCGAAGAGCCAGATCACGCCGGCGTCATGCGGATCGAGCCGGACGAACACGCGGTCCCCGACAACCAGGCCGGGCGCCAGATAGTGGTATTGGCCGATCTGCACGCCCTTCTTGCCGACCGTGCGCAGGCCTTCCTTGTCCRGGGCCTGCATCAGCAGGGTCGCGAGCGCATCGGGATCGACGGTGCGGATCGTCCGTGTCGAGGAGGCGGCGCGCGCGAATGGCGTCATCTTGCCGATGCCGCGATGCTCGCGCATGGCGTAGAGCCGCTCGGCCCACCGATCGCACTCCGCCTGCAGAGCGGCGCCGGTCATGGTGACGCTGAAAGCGTCGTTCTGCTCCTGGCCGAGCCGCTGGGCGAAGGCCTTCCGGCCCTCAATCCGCTTCCGATCGGCAACGCTGTGGCCGATGAACCCCGGCAAGGTGCGCGAGCAATCCGTCTGGAAGGTGCGGATATGGCGCTCGACATAGCCTTTCTGCCAGGGCGAGAAGGCCTTCGACAGGATCGTCTCGATCTGCAGCTTGTCGAGCAGGCGCACCGTGGCGCGAGCGGTGAAATCCGAGCCGTTATCGGTCTTCACCGCGTCGGGCAGGCCCCACAGGAGGATCGCCTTGCGCATCAGCAGCTGCACGGCCTCGGAGCGCGGCGTCTTCGAGACGTAGAGGATCAGCCGGCGCGACCAGACGTCGATGCAGACATAGATCGAGTGGCGGCCATCGACGCAGAGCGCATCGACCGGCGAAGCGTCGATCTGCCAGAGGGCGTTGAGATGCGGCGCCATGTAATCGTAGGAGCCGGAGACGCGCATCCTGGACTTGAAGGCGTCCGGATCGGTCATCTGCAGCAAGCCGGCGGCGTATTCCTCGCGCCACGCGCTGAAGCGGATCTCGAAGGCGCGCTGCGTCGGCATCTTCAAGCCGATCGCCTGCAGTTGGGGGCCGAACTTACCATCGGCGGCTTCGTAAAGCTGCCGGGCGGTGTAGAGGTCGTTGTAGCTGTAGAGCGCCAGCGTGAAGTGCTTGATCTCGCCGTCAAAGGCACTGTCGAGCACGCCCTGACCGCGCCGGGCGGCGCCCTTGTCGATGGCCATCCGCTCGCTCTCTCCTTCGCGGGAGAGCGACAGCCAGCGCAAAACCGTGCGCGTTGCGAGACGTGGCAGGAGCTGGGTTGCCCAGCTCGGCACGTCGATCTTCCCAAGGTTGTAGAGGTCGACGAAATAGCTGATCGCTAGCGTCTGCTTCATCTCGGAGGCGCGGATGAAGGCCTTCATCGCGGCGAGCACGGCGAGCCGTGCATCCAGTTGCAAAGTCGCTTTGCCGGTCGTTCCGGGCGCTGGTTCCGGCGCCGCCTGGAGGGCCTCGCCGCCGACGGGGGCCGGGGCAGCCGCGCCGAGATAGGCGTGACGCGCTGCCACGGGCAGCAAGTTGATGTGGTATTCCAGGCCTCCGCCGCGCCCGGCCCGTTGACGGGACCACGCCGAGAAGCGCGCCCAATCTTCCCGCCGGGCCATTTCCACGACGTTTTGACGCGTCGTCGGCATGCCGGGCAGCGCGAGATCGGCGATTTCGGAGGAGGTCAGCCAGAGCTTCACGCGGAGACGCCCTTCTTCGCGCGGGCGGGCTTCGTCTCGGGCGTTAGCTCGGCGAGGCGGCGTTCGGCCATGTCGATCAGCGTGCGCAGGTCCGCCGCCGAAAGCCGCTCCAAGTTCGGCTTGATGCGCTCAAGAAGCTTGTCGCCTTCTCGCACGGCGCCACCTTCCGGCACAAAGCCGGCGACGATGCGCGCTTTGGCGATGTTGCCGGCGCCGCCTGCAACCGCCTGGGCGACGGCGAGCTGCTGCTCCGGCCCCATCTCTGCCAGCGCCTGCAGCTGCGCCTGATTATCAGCGACCTTCGTGCCTCGGATCAGGGCGACGGCGTCGGGGGATAGCCTACCGAACAGCTCGCGGGTGCGCCGGATCGAGCGCTCGGCTAGGCCGGTGCGGCGAGCGGCCTCCTTYGAGAACGACGACCAGTTGGCCAAGTTGGCCAACTGATTTTTCTCGCGCCATTTCTTGGACTTCCGGTCGCCGCCGTTGCGAGCCTCGGCATTCTCAATCGCGAAGATACCGGCGAGTTCGCCAACGAAGACCGTACGGTCGAGCGCGGTCAGCTCGTTGCGGATCAGATTGGCATGGATCTCATGCTTACGCCGCTCGACTTCGGTCAGGTCGCGGATGCGCGCGGGGATCGTGGTGCGACCGAGCAACTTGAACGCTTCGAGGCGGTTCTCGCCATCGACCAGAACATAGCGGTTGCCCGCGCCCGGTGTCGAAGCGACCGCGATCGGCTGATGCAGATACGTCTCCGAGATCGAGGCGGCGATCATCTCGACATAGGCACGATCGACGAGGCGCAGGCGGTCGACGACGTCGATCGCCGCGATCTCGATCTCGATTTCATGGTCAGGAATCGACGGCGCCGAAGTGAGGGCAAGGAAGTCGCGCATCAGGCGGCCCTCTGCTGGGCGATATCAGCTCGCAGCTCGCGGCGGCGGCGCTCGCGGGCGGAAAGTCTTGCGCCGTCCTGGTCGTAGAACTGAGGCCAGATCGATTGCCGCGGCGCTCCGATTACGCCGGCTATGATCGCGTGACAGGCCGGGAAACACTGACGCACGGCCTTGTTCATCGTGAACACGCTGAAACCGTGCTCCCTCGARAGGCGCTGCAGGCTTGTTCCCCGCTTGCGCACAGCCGCGATGATATCGGCGGGATGCCAAGGCTTGCGGACTCGTTCGCTGTTCAGGTTCATGTTAACCATAGACAAATCTGCTTGTTGTGCCACTGCGAAAATACAGGTTCTTAGACGACAGTCAAGCGAGAACCTGAACATTCCCAGATTCGAGCTTCAGGAAGTTCGACGAACGCGGATTCGGTCGAGGTCAGCATGCTGGATCTCGTGGCCTCGGCTGGTGCGGGTTTTGAAAATGAGCATCCGCTAGAGCTGAGGCGCTTGCCCTTCTCGGGGGCATTGCTCGCAGCGTTAGGGGTGAAGCCCGCAAATGCGAGGTTCTGGACGGTACATGGAGACAGCATGCTGCCGACCATCGCAGATGGATCGATTGTGCTGGTCGATACCTCGGTCAACCAGGTCGCCGGCGATGGCATTTACATCGTCATCGTCGGTAATCACCTGCGGATCAAACGGGTCGCCAGAGGCTGGGACAACCAGGTGACGCTGATCTCTGACAATCCGCGATATCCGACGGAAACGCTGGCTCCGCACGAAGCGCAGGATCTTCGCATTGCAGGCCAGGTCAAATGGGCGGGAGGAAAGGTATGAACGGTATTCGGTTTCTCGCGATCGCCGCTCTGGTTGTGGCCGCGCCGCAGACACTCGAAGCACAGGAGACAAGCGTTTCCGCTTGGGCGAAGGCAATGCAAAGGCACGAGCAGCTGGTGGCCAAAGCTGCACAGATCAGCGATGTCGCCGAATTGCGGCGCCAGTCCGTTGAGCTGCGGGCACGTTCGGCCGAGCCATCAAGTTGGCCAGACGAAGATCGTTGGACACTGGCGCGCGTCTACTGTGCCACCATGGCGCAGGAACTTGCCAATTTCGTCGATGATAAACTGAAGGGGACAGCGCGCGGAGAACTGGCGGCAGACGCGTCCCTCAAGGCGTATCGCAACGCCGGCCCGAACTGCAAAAGGGGCATCCAAAAGTTGAAGTGAGCCCCGCCGAAGCGAGGCTCACAAGTTGCGTCAAGCGACTTTCAAATCATGCTCGGTGATGTCCCAACTGTCAGCGACCATGTCGCTGGCGTGCCTCATGCCGTCGACCTCGACCGGCAAAACACCGTGTCGCGCGATGATGATCGCATCCTCGTATTCCCCCGTCGCCGGGTCGCCAGTGCGATGAAAGGCCACGACGCCGACCCGGGTCGCCTTGAAACGCTCGAACATCCGCATGGCATGGTCATGATCCCGCGCCGGGATCGCCTCCTCGGCTGCAATCTTGCCCTTCGACCCCTTCACAGCCTTGTAGGGCTGAACCACGAAATACGTGAGATGCGCGACGGTTTCCCGCGTCTGGCGTGCCTTACTCATGGCGTTCTCCTGTTGGCGCCCTGGCGTTAGGGCTTCATTAACGAAGCGCGTTCTTGTTTTGTTCTCAAGTGCATTCTATGACATCCGGAGTCAGGATCGGAGATCATGGTGAACAGCGGGGACAACCAGGAATACGAGCACCGGACACGCCAGGCACGCCTGGAGGGCCTGTTCTATCTCGGGTGCATCGTCTTTGCCGTAGCCGTCGCGTTCATGCTGCGAGGCTAATCATGGCCAGGCGCAAGGGCGAGATCACCGACAAGCAGCGCGACCGTTCGCATCCTTTCCAGATCGCGATCGTCGTACCTCATTCGGGCCTTCATGGCGGTGCCGCGATCATGTACCGCTGGGCTGCCTGGTTCGACCACACCACCACCAGCAGTGGGAGCACGATGCACTGGTGCTTTACCCGCAGCGAGGTGGCCGATGCCTTCGCCATGGATTGCGGCGGCCAGCGCGTCGACAGGCCGATCAATCCCTATGGCCTTGCCCTCGATCAGCCCAGCAGCAAGGAGCTCGAGCGGCGCGCCAAAGCGTCGCTTTATGCCATCGAGATCGTGACGGGCGGCAAGCCGGTTGATACAACCCGGCCGTTCAGGGAGGCTTGGAAAATTCCATTCTCGACTTTCAGCGATCCCGCCGATGTGGCGCGGGCTCAAGCGGCGCTCGATGCGGCATGGGCGGAAGTGAAGGGCTCGGTGGCGGATGATGACATCGAGCGCGAGCGAACCCGGCTGGCCTATATCGTCGCGAGCTACGCTGCGGTGGCTATCGACGAGGACGATCTCGCACGGCGGGCCGTTGAGCGTTTCCGGCGCCCAGGGCCGTGATCGGGAATGGGCCTTAAGGTACGCTTTCGACCCATTGCCGGCAGTCAGCGGGCGCCCATCTATGGCGCGTATGATGGCAGCGCCTTCGGACGATCATTCCCAATCTGCCTAAGCTCGCGATCGAATGCAGCTAGACAGAGCAACACGAAAAGCGCTGCCGACACAATGATCGCCGCGATGAGACGTCTCTTGATATAGTCAGGTTCAGGGGCGGGTTTTCTGTGGTTCGACATAGCCGGCTTTCCCCCTACGGATAACCCGCCGCGTGGAGAATCGGCAACGCCTGGGTTCGACCCAAATCCGACATAGCGGTCAATGGCGTCGCCATCTCGCCAGCCTCTTGAAGAGCATCAAAAAGGTCACAATCCAAATAAACTCAGCCGGGATCAACCATAGCAACGACCGACCGATATTAGGCCAACCGCCTTCAACGAAGTTGACGGCTGAAAGAGAAACGAACAATGCCGATATGACGGCAAGGCCGAACAGGACGATGTAGTGGACGGACCAGCCTCGTAGCGTTGCTATCAACGCGGCGGCGAACGCGGTGCCTATGGTGGCGGGCGCAAGAACGATCCAGACCATGTTACGCCTCCAGAACAGCAGCGGGTAGCGTAGTTGGTCCACAGAGATCGACAAGGTCCGCTTGACCCGTTGCCGACATTCACTTCTAGGCTATCTTGCAAGGCTCTGAGATGGTCCGAAAAGCCTCTAAACCCCGGGGGTGCACCAATGGCGGCTTGTATATCTGACGAGATCGCCGCGACCGTCTTCTATGTGATCGCGGCAGCCGTTACGTCGGTCTACCTGTTCCTTGCCGCCCGCATGCTTGCGAATGCTAAAGCTCAATCAAACGATAAGACGATCTTTGATGGCTCTGCGTTCCTCGCATTAGTCGGGGCTCACAGGGTGCAGCGCCGCCGCCATTGGGCTGGCGCTACTCCGTCCCCGCATGATCACACCCTGCTCAGGCGCACTCGCGCGAAACTTATGTGGTTATCTTTGACCGTCTGTTTCGTTGGAGCTCTCGGGCTCACGTTACTCAATAGCCAGGCATGCTGGTTTCAGAATTTGCGCTTGGGTTGACGCTGATGTCCAATAACGACCCGTTGCAGCCCTAGGACTGGGCAAGAGGACTTGTGGAGTTGAGGGCAACCGCCTAACGTCTCTCATATTGAAGCCATACTGGATCAGTCGCTTGACGCTCAATGTCAACATTCTTCAGTTTGCTGCATTGATGCTTACATATGGATTCATTTTCGTATTTCGGCATCGGATAGATCGATCACTTGGCCGCCATGCTGAGTATATGATGGACAATTGGCAGGACGATTTCGAGAGCCCCCGCCCGAAATCTGCTCATGCGTTGCGGAACACTTACTGGGGGATGCTATTAATCCTTACAGCGGCGTTGGTTTTAGCTGTCACCAAGGCCATTATCGACCCGCAATCAGCTGCACTGCCGGGATTTGAAAGGCTGACTGGTCGTTGAGCGGATAGGCCAGCCGAAAGTCTGCTTCCGACCCTTTGCCGACGCTCAGCTTCACCGGAGTCGAGCTGCCGCGGATAGCTTTCGAGTGCACTATTCAAGCGTGATTCAGCGTGACAGTTTGGGAAATGGGATTCCGCTCGCTCTAGGTCCGCATCCGATTGGATTCGCTACCTTTTTTGCAACTGTCATGCTTGGGCGCGCAACCACGGAAAATCGTGACAGTTCCGGTGAGCTCCGGGACGATTTTTCAAAGGGTTAGCGGCGGGCTCGGTTTCTGGCGTTCTGGCTTTCGGGATTTCCGGCCCGAAAACTGCGAAAGATCAAATGGCAATAAATGCCGCGCCGCGTCCGGCCTAAGTTCTTGCAGCGCCGCCGCTTTCCGCCTGATCCCGGATAGTCCCGGCTAATCCCGCTTCATTGCCATGTGATTGTTCGTCCCACAATTAACTCGATCGCGCCCGCTTGACTCCCCACCCCCAGCGGCTCTACCCCCATCGACGGGACACGCCCCCCCAACGGGGCGCGCCCATCTGTAAGGATGGAGACATCGATGGCGAATACCGCACCGACCACGCGTCCGCGCGTGCCTAACTTCTCGTCCGGCCCCTGCGCCAAGCGCCCCGGCTGGGCCCTCAAGAACCTCTCCGACGCCCCGCTCGGCCGCTCGCACCGCGCCAAGATCGGCAAGGACAAGCTCAAAGCCGCGATCGACCTCACCCGCGAGGTGCTGCAGGTTCCCGCCGATTACCGCATCGGCATCGTGCCCGCCTCCGACACCGGCGCCGTCGAGATGGCGCTGTGGAGCCTGCTCGGCGCCCGCGGCGTCGACATGGTCAGCTGGGAGAGTTTTGGCGCCGGCTGGGTCACCGACGTCGTCAAGCAGCTCAAGCTCGCCGATGTTCGCACCTTCGAGGCGCCCTATGGCGAATTGCCGAACCTCAAAAAGGTCGACACGAAGAACCGCGACGTCGTCTTCACCTGGAACGGCACCACCTCGGGCGTGCGCGTCGTCGATGCCGACTGGATCGCGGAGGACCGCGAGGGGCTGACCATCTGCGACGCCACCTCCGCCGCCTTCGCCCAGCGCCTTGATTGGCCGAAGCTCGATGTTGTCACCTTCTCCTGGCAGAAGGTGCTCGGCGGCGAGGCCGCGCATGGCATGATCGTGCTCTCGCCCCGCGCGGTCGAGCGGCTGCTGACCTACAAGCCGGCCTGGCCGCTRCCGAAGATCTTCCGCATGACCTCCGGCGGCAAGCTGATCGAGGGCATCTTCTCCGGCGAGACCATCAACACCCCCTCCATGCTCGCGGTCGAGGATTATCTCGATGCGCTGAACTGGGCGAAGAAGGTCGGCGGGCTCGACGGGCTGGTGAAGCGCGCCGATGCCAACGCCCGCGTCATCGCCAAATTCGTGCGCGAGAACGACTGGATCGACTTCCTGGCCGTGAAGCCGAAGACGCGCTCCAACACCTCGGTGTGTCTGAAGTTCACCGACCCGGCCGTCACCGCCTTGCCGGCGGACGCGCAGGCGGCCTTCGCCAAGCAGGTCGTCTCGATCATCGAGAAGGCCGGCGCCGGCTACGATCTCGGCCATTACCGCGACGCCCCTCCCGGCCTGCGCATCTGGTGCGGCGCAACCGTCCAGTCGCGCGACGTGAAGGCGCTCATGCCCTGGATCGCCTATGCCTTCGCCGAGGCCAAGGCGGCGTTGGGCAAGAAGGCGGCGTAACAAGCTGCCGCCATGGTCGGGCTTGACCCGACCATCTCTTTTCAGAAGAGGCGCCGCCCTGCGCCTCCGCGTCCCGAGATGGCCGGGTCAAGCCCGGCCATGACGCTCTCCTCCTCTTTACGCGCCGAACGCTCCCCGTGCAGCGCGGCGCCAGCCGGAGCCTCCCATGCCCGCACCAAAGGTCCTGATTTCCGACGCCCTCTCCCCCGCCGCCGTCCAGATCTTCAAGGATCGCGGCATCGACGTGACCTTCGATCCCGGCCTCGGCAAGGACAAGGACAAGCTCGCCGCGATCATCGGCGACTATGACGGCCTCGCCATCCGCTCGGCCACCAAGGCGACCGCCAAGCTGCTGGAGGCCGCGACGAAGCTGAAGGTCATCGGCCGCGCCGGCATCGGCGTCGACAATGTCGAGATCCCCGCCGCGACCGCGCGCGGCATCATTGTGATGAACACGCCCTTCGGCAATTCGATCACCACCGCCGAGCACGCCATCGCCATGATGTTCGCGCTCGCCCGCCAGATCCCCTCGGCCGACGTCTCCACCCAGGCCGGCAAGTGGGAGAAGAACCGCTTCATGGGCGTCGAGATCACGGCCAAGACGCTGGGCCTGATCGGCGCCGGCAATATCGGCTCGATCGTCGCCGAGCGGGCCATCGGGCTCAAGATGCGTGTCATCGCCTATGACCCCTATCTGTCGCCGGAACGCGCGGTGGCGCTCGGCGTCGAGAAGGTCGAGCTCGAAGACCTGCTGAAGCGCTCGGACTTCATCACGCTGCACGTGCCCATGACGGCGATGACCAAGAACATCCTCTCGGCCGAGAACCTCGCCAAGACGAAGAAGGGCGTGCGCATCATCAACTGCGCCCGCGGCGGCCTCGTCGACGAGCAGGCGCTGGYGGAGCTGATCAAGTCCGGCCATGTCGCGGGCGCCGCCTTCGACGTGTTCTCGCAGGAGCCGGCGGAATCGAACCCGCTCTTCGGCCTCGACAACGTCGTCTGCACGCCGCATCTCGGCGCCTCGACCAACGAGGCGCAGGAGAATGTCGCCCTGCAGGTCGCCGAGCAGATGAGCGACTATCTGCTCAAGGGCGCCATCACCAACGCGGTCAACTTCCCCTCGATCTCCGCCGAGGAAGCGCCGCGCATCAAGCCCTTCGTCGATCTGGCGGAGAAGCTCGGCTCCTTCCTCGGCCAGCTCACCGAGGCCCCGGTCAAGGGCATCCGCATCGAGTACGAGGGCGCGGTCGCCGCACTCAACCTCAAGGCGATCTCGGCCGCCGCCATCACCGGCGTGCTCAGGCCCTTCCTGCCCGAGATCAACATGGTCAACGCCGCGTTGATCGCCAAGGAGAAGGGCATCGTCGTCGAGGAGCTGACCCGCGACGTCGCCGGCAATCTCGAAAGCGTCATCCGCATCGTCGTCGATGCCGAGGACATGCCCCGCCATGCGTCGGGCACGGTCTTCCATGACGGCAAGCCGCGCATCGTCGAGATCCGCGACATCGCCGTCGACGCCGAGTTCGCGCCGCACATGCTCTACGTCCGCAACGCTGACAAGCCGGGCTTCATCGGCGCCTTCGGCTCGCTGCTCGGSGSSGCCGGCGTCAAYGTCGCGACCTTCRSSCTYGGCCGCGACAAGCCGGGCGGSGAYGCGATCTGCTATGTCGCGGTGGACGAGCCCATCT
>NZ_JBFRDQ010000182.1:0-8183 GCF_052113865.1 Allobosea sp. TAB14
ATCCCCAGAAGAGGAAACTCAGCGATCCTTGAAGACGCGGGGCCGGAAATGAATATTTCCGCAGGGGGGAGCGGGGTTTCCTTCCCGACCGTCTCGCGGCAATCCAAACGGCCCAAAAGCAGACACTCCGAGCGTCCGCAACGGGCCAATTTCGGAAGCCGCTTCTCCCAGAAGCGAACAGAGGCTCAGCCGACGCAGTCGCCCTGCCGACGGCACGCGCCCCAGTTGCGGAAGCAGCTTGCCTCAACTGCGGCACTTTCAACATAAACACGACAACAGTCGTACCCAACTATTTCAATGGGTTATGAAGGATTTGGAAGATCGGTTCGGCTAACTTCGCCTTTCCCCACAGTGTGCGACACGGAAATTCTGGCGGCTGGAGAGGGGAGTGTGTCGGCACAGCCCTTTTGGGGCCTTAAAACGCCGACCCAATCGAACCGGCCGCCCTCATCGATCACTTCGGTCCATACTTGGCCGCGTCCTGAGCTTGGACCCGGCCACAACATCCGCCGTTCGAACCGTGGTGAAACCCAGGCATCGGCTCCTCGCCACATCGGTTATGTCGAAAATCGCTCTTCAAGCCATTCAGCTTCGCTGAGACCTATCTTCCGTCATGGCCGCGGGGACGATGAGCGCGCACCCGACGCCTGAAAGCGCGCAGGCAAGGAAGCCGAGATCGAAGCGGCCGGTCAGCGACAAGGCCATTGCGAACGCGGATGGCGCGACCACATAGCCGAGGAAGATGACCAGAGTAGCCGCGGCTGACGCTTCCCGAACGAGGCTTGGCGGGCAAGCCCGCGCAATTTCAGATAGCTGAACGCCATTCCAGCTCGACACCGTCACGCCGGCGATTGCCGCGAGGACGCAGTAGGTCTGGAAAGACCACTGTGGCGTCGCAAGCGCCAATGTCAGCGAGGTTGCGCCTGACGCCAACCCGATCACGCGCAACAGCAGCCGCGGGGTTCCAAGCCTGTCCGCGAGCCACCCAAGCAGAACGCGTCCAGCAACACTGGTCGCCTGCATCAAGGCGTAGAGCGCTCCGGCTGTCTCGAGGCTGTAGCCAAGTTGCGAGACCGCATACGTCATCAGATAGGCGAACCAGATCCCCTGCCCTATCGCCAGGCAGGCACCGGCTGCAGCCAATCGGAACAAACTCGAAGACGTCGTCAGGGTCCTGATCGGCGTGACCAGGTTGGCGATCGAGAGAATAACGCCGAGCCCGAACTTCAGGCCATGCTCTCGATCGCGATCAAGCCCGTCCCGCATCGGCTGGACGCTTGCGATGATGGCGAGCACGAACACTGCCGAAGCCAGGAGCGCGATGCGCCAGCCGTAGGCTGCGGCGAGCGGCGGCAACGCAAGCCCTGCCACCACTCCTCCGAGCGGCACCCCAGCCTGCTTGATCGAGAAGATCAGGCTGCGGCGGCCATGAGGCGCAGTGCGATGCAGAACGTCATTGCCCGCGGGCGAGGATGGTCCGTAGCCCACGCCGATCAGAAGCGCGGCGACACAGGCTGTCGTCGTCCAGCTCGGCAGAAAAAGTGCCAGCCCCAGAATTCCGATCAGAAGCCCGGCCTGGAGGGCTCGCACGGAACCGAGAGCTCGCATGTAAGGCGAGCCCAATGCCAGGAAAAGGATCGAGCCGAACGTGTTGAGACTAGCGAGGTAACCCACGACCGAATCCGACCACCCCCGCTCAGTGGCCAATATTGGAGCGATCGTCGGAGGAATCCGGCTGAGAAAGGCCGTTGCCATCTGGACTGCGACCATGGTCGCGAGGGCAAGCTGCCATGAAGGAGCGGCTTCTGCCCTTGGGAGACCTGGTTTCACGCGCTCAACTCACGCCACCGCAAGCAAGCGACGCCATGGCCGTCCTGATCGTCAAGATGTGGGTCGATTTCCGCACAATCTGAGATTGCATACTGGCAACGCGTCCTGAACCGACATCCGCTCGGAACATTGGATGGATCGGGTGGCTCGCCTTGCAGGGAGAAATTCTCGGTCACGCGAGGCCCGCCGATGCGTGGCGCAGCCGAGAGGAGAGCTTGTGTATAGGGATGGCGGGGGGTGGCAAAGACGTCAGCAGTCTTCCCGATCTCCACGATCCTGCCAAGGTACATGACGATGACGCGGTCGCAGATCGACTGCACGACAGCGAGATCGTGACTGATGAAGAGATAGGTCAGATCGAATTCCGATTTGAGGTCGCGGAACAGGCGCAGCACGGTCGCCTGTACCGAAACGTCCAGTCCCGAGGTGGGCTCGTCGAAGATGACCAGTTCCGGCCCGAGAACGAGAATCCGAGCCAGACCGACCCGCCGCTGTTGGCCGCCGCTGATTTCATGCGGATAGAGATCGAGATGCTCGACGGGCAGTCCGACCGCCTTGACGATCTCCCTGACCTTCTCCTCCCGCTTTTCTCTCGACCAGTCGGTGTGAATGATCAGTGGCTCGTGGAGCGAGCGGCGCAGCGTCCAGCGTGGGTCGAGGGAAGCGCCCGGATCCTGATAGACATATTGAAGGCGCGCACGGATTTTGGGAGCACGCTTCTGGCCCGGCGAGGCAATCCTTTCGCCCAGCATCCGGACTTCGCCCTCGCTCGGCTCGTGGATGCCCATGAGCGTCTTGCCAAGCGTGGACTTGCCGCAGCCGGATTCACCGACAATCCCCAGAATTTCGCCGGGCTCGACCGCGAAGGAGACATCGTCCAGCGCGCGCAGGCTGCCAACCTTCCGGTTCAGGAACCCTCGGACCGGGAAGTGCCGGGCCAGATTGTCGACTTCGAGAATGGGAGGATTACTGGTCTCAGACATGCGCAGCCTCCGCCTCGGCCGACCAGGAATGATGACACGCAACGGCGTGGCCATTGGGCTCTGCAATCAGCGCCGGCCTTGTTTCGTGGCAAACGTCCGTCGCGCGGGGGCAGCGGGGATTGAAGCGGCAACCGTTGGGGGCCTTGAGCGGGCTGGGAACCCCACCGGGAATTCCGACAGGGTCGCGCCCAGGCGCGGGCAGGCTATCGAGCAGCATCCGCGTATAAGGGTGGCGAGGGTGGCCGAAGAATTGCTCGCGCGGCGCAATTTCCGCGGTCTGCCCGGCATACATGACCACCACGCGGTCGCAGATTTCCYAGGCCGCGCCAAGATCATGGGTCGTGAACAAGACGGACACCCCGCGTTCGACCGCCAGCCGCCGCAGCAACCCCAGGATCTGCGCCTGGACCGTCACGTCCAGAGCGGTCGTAGGCTCGTCGGCGATGATCATTCGAGGTTGAGGAAGGAGCGCCATGGCGATCATCACCCGCTGGCGCTGGCCGCCCGATAGCTGGTGGGGATACTTATCCAGAATGGCCTTCGGCTGCGGCAACTGAACCGCATCGAGCATGGCAATGGCGCTTGCCTCGTCTGCCTTGCGCGAACGGCCAAAACTCCCTTTTCCGTCCCTGGGAGCTTTGAAGCGCATCAGGTCGTGGATCTGGGTGCCGATCCGAAACAGAGGGTTGAAGCTCGCAAAGGGGTCTTGCGGGACGAAGGTAACAACCCGGCCGCGTAGATGCTCGGCCGCCTTGCCGCCCGAGAGCATATCGACACCGTCCAGCCGGATGTACCCGCCGTTGATCTCTGTTTGGCCTTCGGGAAGCGTCCCCAGGATCGCACGGGCCAGCGTTGACTTGCCACAGCCGGACTCGCCGACCAGTCCGACGATTTCACCAGGCTTCACGCTGAGATCGATCCGATCGAGGACCTTGGCGAGCCCTTTTTCCGTTCGGAAGCCCAGAGACAGGGCCTGAATATCGAGGAGATTGCTCATGATCAGACGCTGCGCCGCGTACGCGGATCGAGGATGTCGCGCAGGCCGTCGCCAAAGAGATTGAAGCCCAGCACCGTCAGGAAGATCGCGATGCCCGGAGCGAGTGCGTACCACCACGCTTCGGGAAGGAATTCACGGCTTTCCGCAATCATCCGCCCCCATTCAGGAGTTGGAGGCGGAGCGCCAAGCCCCAGGAAGCCCAGCGTTGCCGCGGTCAGAATCGTCGCGCCCATGCCAATCGACGTCCGAACGATGATGGGCGAAGCGATGTTCGGCAGGATGTGCAAGACGATGACGCGCCAAGGCGATGCACCGAGCGCGACGGCGGACTCCACGAAGACCTCGTTGCGCATGGATCGCGTCTCGGCATAGACCAGCCGCGCCCAGAAGGGCCAATAGGTCAAAGAAAGCGCCAGAATGACGTTCTCGATCGATGGTCCGAGAGTCTGCGCGATCGCGATGGCCAGAACGATCTGAGGCACCGCCAGGAAGATCTCGGCAATCCGCATCAGCGCGTCGCTGACCCAATTCTGGTAGTAGCCGGCGATAAGACCGATCGGTACGCCGATGACGAGCGCAGAGCCGACGGCAATTCCCGCCAGCATCAGCGTGATCCGCGCGCCGAACAGCATCCGGCTGAAGATATCGCTGCCCATCCGGTCGGTGCCGAAAAGCGCGGTAGCCGAAGGCGGTTGAAGCCGGTTCGCGATGTGGAAATCGAAGACATCGTTCGGAAATGGAGCCAGCAGCGGCGCAAACATTGCAGCCAGCACAAGCAGGCCCAGCAAGCTCAACCCAATGAATGCCGCTTTATCTTTGGCGAAGCGTTTCAGGAGATCCATCAGGCCGCACCTCGCGGGTCGATCGCAGCCTGCAGCATGTCCACCAGCAGATTGATCAGGACGAAGAGTGCGCCCGTGCAGAGCGTAAAGCCCATCACGGCGTTGTAGTCGGACTGCAGGATCGAGCGCACGGCGTAGGCACCCAGGCCGGGCCAATCAAAGACCGTCTCGACGACGACCGCGCCGGCCAAGAGGATGCCAAAAATCAGTCCGAGCTGCGTGACGGTCGCGGTCAACGCCATGCGAAGCACGTATTTCCAGACGATCAGGCGGCGTGGCAGTCCCATCGCCGTCTGGTAGGCGACGGACGGCGAATTGATCACGCCGATAACGCCGTTTCGGGTAAAGCGAACGACCGTGGCTGCAGCGGGCAAAGCCAGGGTCAGTGTCGGCAAGACAATGTGCCTGAATGCGGAGCCGATCATCTCGCGATCGCCTTCGATCATTGCGTCCACCAGCATGAGCCCCGTCACCGGCTCAGGCGGAAATCCCTCGATGCGTCCCGAAAGCGGCAGCCATCCGAGTTTCATCGAGAAGAGGAACTGGAACTGCATCGCCAACCAGAAGGATGCCACCGCCAGGCCGGAAACCGTCACGACCCGAAGCAGGTGGTCGATCCATGAATTCCGGTGCAGGCCGCAAAGCACGCCCAAGGGGATGCCGACGAGGCCTGCGATCAGAACGGCAAAGATCGTCAGTTCCAGCGTCGCGGGAAGACGCGATGCCAGATCGTCGACGATGGGCTGCTGGGTAAAGAGACTGGTGCCGAGATTGCCCTGCGCGATGTCGCGCAGGTAGTTCGCGAACTGAACCGGCAACGGCTTGTCAAACCCGAAGCGCTCCCGCACCTGCTGGACCTGCGCAGCGGAAGCGTTCTCCCCCGCGGCCAAGACCGCTGGGTCGACAGGGATCACCCGCGACAGCACGAATACGATCGCGAGCAGCCCCACGAGGGTTGGCACGAACCAGAGCAATCGGTTCGCCACCATTGACAGCCAGTTCATGGCAACGCCTCCGGTTGGAAGAAGTCAGGACCGCTCAGCGCTTGAGAGATGCCCAGCGAATGTCCTGGCCGTTGCTGACCGGGGAGAAGCGGATGCCCTCGACCTTGCTCGAATAGGGTCCGTACCAACGCGTGTTGTAAACGAAGATGCCGGCGGCATCGTCGTTCACCATCTGGGTCATTTCCTCGTAGAGCTTGCGCCGTTCGTCCTGGTCACTGGAGACAAGGGCACGGTCGAGCCGCTTATCGAATTCGGGGTTGCTGTAGTACGAGAAGGTGCGCGTGCCGTGATAGCGCGTGCCATACAGCTCCCCGACCCAGTTATTGGGGTCGACATAGTAAGTGCTCTTCCATAGCGGCACGATATCGGCCTGGGTGTCGGCCTTGCGCATCCGGCTGGACACGACGGACCAGGGYGAAACCTCGACCACGACCTCGACGCCAATCTGGCGCAGCGTGCTCTGGAACAGCGTCGCCGCCTGCTCGGATTCGCTGAAGCCGGCAAGGGCGTTGATGGTGATCGGGCGCAGCGGCTCCGTCACCTTCTTCAGCTCCTCGCGGGCCTTTTCGAGATTGTAGCTGTAACCCTTGAGGCTGGCCGGCGTGCCCCAGATGTTGTTGGGATTGGGCCCCGGATTACGCGAGACCGAATCCTTCATGATGCTCTTGATGAAGCCATCATAGTCGAATGCGTAGGCCAGCGCGCGGCGGAAGTTCGGATTGTTCATCGGCGGCTTGGTGCAGTTCAACGCCAGGATGAACACCCGCATCGATTCCTGCTCGATGATCTGAACGTTGCTCGACTGCCGGAGTCGCTGGATCTGATCGTAGGGAAGGTAGCCATCGGCGCCCTGGAAATCGCCGCGGATCAAGCCGAGCACGCGGGTGTTCGTCTCAAGGACGGTGCGGAATTCAAGGTCGTCGAAGGGCTGGCCGGTCCACCCCGCAAAATGTTCGGCGAAGCGGCGTGCGGTGAAGCCCACGGCCGGGTCATGCCGGCGAAGTGCGTAGGATCCAGAGCCCGCCTCGTTGCGCGTGAGCCAGGCCTCGCCCCAGTCCCCGTCCTTCTCATTGGCCTTCACCAGCGCGCTGTTGACCACGAGGATGTCGGGCACCGTGGTCAGGAAAATCGCGGATGGGCCGTTCAGGTTGAAGATGACCGTGTGAGGATCGGGCGCCTGTGTCGATCCCGGCTTGATACTGTCGAGGTATAGGCTGGCGGGGCCCTTCTTGAGGGCGAGGATGCGCTCGATCGAGTAGACGACATCGGCAGACGTCAGCGGTTTGCCGTCGTGAAACTTGGCGTTCTGCCGCAGCTTGAACGTGTAGACCTTGCCGTCATCCGAGACGGTATGGCTCTCCGCCAGCCATGGGATCATCTTGGGAGGATTGTCGACCCAGCGGTAGAGCCCGTCGTAGAGATTGAAGCGCGAAGCGGCCCGGGCGGTATCGAAAATGGTATGCGGATCGAGATTATCGTACGGGCTGTTGTTCGCGTAGACGAACTTGCCCCCGGCCTGTGCCAGAACTCCCTCGATCGAGAGCGAAGCGAGGGCGACCGATCCTGCAACCGCTTTAAGCGCGTCTCTCCGTGTCGTCGTCATGCCATCCCTCCATTGATGTCGTGTTTCAAGGGCTGCCGGTCACCGAGACGACCTGGCCTGTGATGAAATCCGCATAGTCGGAGGCGAGGAACATGACCGTGTAGGCGATGTCCTGCGGCGTCCCCGGCCGACGCCGCGCCGTGTTGGCAATCATGTTCTCCTGCCGCTCGGCCGAATATGACTGCCACTGCCGCTCATAGTCCGGGCTCGTGCGCTGGAACCCTGGGGCAACCGCGTTGACCGTGACCCCGAACGGCCCGAGCTCCTGCCCGAGCTGGCGCGCCAGCCCGATCTCGCCGGCCTTGGCGGAGGCATAAGCCTGAATCCCCGTCAGCGAGGTGCGCAGCCCGGCACCGCTGGCGATCAGAACGATCCGCCCCTTGCCGCGCGCCTTCATGCCGGTGCAAACCGCCTGGGAGGACAGGAAGGCGCCCGTCAAATTGACGTCGAGCACAGCGCGCCAGTCGGCCTCCTCGACATCCTCAAGCGCCTTCGCGCTCTGCCCGAGAACTCCGCCGGCCACGTAGACAAGGACGTCTGGTGCGCGCCCGCTGATCCCTTCGGCCTCAGCGACCCATCGGTTGACCGCCGCCTTGTCGAGCAGATCGAGCTGCGTCGCATGCGCCGGCAGGCCGGCCATCTCCTCCTTGAGCCGATCTGCCGCGAAAACATTCGCGCCCCTCGCCGCAAATTCCTCGACGATGCCACGGCCGATGCCGCGGGCCGCCCCGGCCACCAGCACGGTCTGGTCGATGAACTCGATATTCATGCCGCGTCCTCCAGCTGACGAGGCATGATCTGCGGATACTGTTCCAGAACACGGGCATAGGCCCGCTCCAACGCCGCAACCGGATCCTCCTTGGCGGCGGCATCGGCATTCACCGCCGCGAAGAGCTCATGCTTGACGAAGAAGCGCCACTCCAC
>NZ_JBFRDQ010000183.1:0-8080 GCF_052113865.1 Allobosea sp. TAB14
GCATGATCTGGCCGCGTGCCGCTTCCCAGCCATGGCCGCCGCCCCGCCGCGCCGTGGCGACGGCCGGGCTGCGCTGCGTCTTGGCCTTGGCAACCTTCGCCTTGCTGCCGCCGAGCTTGGCGACATGGGCGGCCTTGGCCTTGTGCGTGGAGGCCTTGGCGAAGCGCGAGAGATTGTCGGGCGCGGCGCCGTTGAGCGCGATGCGCGTCTGGCTCGCGCCGTATTTCTTCACCAGCGCGAAGAGCTTGGCGGCGTTGGCCGGATGCAGCCGGATGCRGCCATGCGAGGCCGGGCGGCCGAGCGCGGCGATCGAGGTCGTGCCGTGGATGGCATAGCCGCCGCGGAAGAACACGGCATGGGGCATCGCGCCGCCATATTTGCGCGAATACCAGTTCTTTTCGAGGCGCGTCGGCCGGTAGACGCCGTTCGGCGAGCGGAAGCCCGTTCGCCCCGACGAGATCTTCCAGTCATAGGTCTCGCCATTGGGAGCGGTCACCGTCATCCGCTGCGCGGCGATGTCGACCTTCACATCGACGCCGGCCTGGGCTTTGGCGGCACCGAAAACGGACAGGAACAGAACGGCAAGAATGCCGAGAAAGCGACGCATGGCCGAGACTCCGAAAACGCAACAACTGTCGAGCGGGCGTTCGCGGGCTCTGTGACGGCCTTGCCCTTGACTCTAGGAAAGCGCGGGCAGGCAGGCCTGTAAAGCGATAAGGCGGATCGTGGTTTCCAGCGCCCTCAGATCATCGGCAACGAGGATGGTTTGCGCCCGCGCGGGAAGGCGGCATCGATCCGGGCGACGTCGCTTTCCGACAGGGTGAGATTCAGCGCGCCGGCATTGTCCTCGACATGGGCGACGCTGCCGGCCTTCGGGATGGCGAAGACGGCGGGCCTTCGCGTCAGGAAGGCGAGCGCGATTTGCCGGGGCGTCGCGCCATGCGCTTGCGCGATCTCGGCCAGCACCTTGCCCTGCGCGCTGCCCGGTTCCGGAAAGTCGTGATGGCCGAAGGGGCTGTAGGCGGTGACGGCGACGCCGTGCCGCTCGCACCACGGAATGACGGCGTGCTCGATGGCCCGCTCGCGCAGGTGATAGAGTACCTGGTTGCAGGCGATCTTGCCCTTGCCGGCGGCGGCCAGCGCCTCGTCGAGATCGTCCTCGTCGAAATTGCTGACGCCCCAGGACAGGATCTTGCCCTCCTGCTTCAGCGCCTCGAAGGCAGTGAAGGTCTCCGCCAGCGGATGCGGCCCGCGCCAGTGCAGCAGGTAGCAGTCGAGCCGGTCGGTCTTCAGATGTTGCAGCGAGCGCTCGCAGGCGGCGCGCACGCCCTGCCGCGAGGCGTTGTGCGGCAGCACCTTCGAGACGAGGAAGACCTCATCGCGCCGCCCGGCGATGGCCTCGCCGATGATCGCCTCGGAACGGCCGTCGCCATACATCTCGGCGGTGTCGATATGGCTCAGCCCGAGATCGAGCCCGCGCCTGAGCGCCGCGATGGCCGCGCGCCGGTCACCCTGCTCGATATACCAGCTGCCCTGGCCAATGGTGGAAACGGCCGGTCCGCCGGCTCCGAAGCTGCGCTGCATGGGGGACCGCCTTTCGCTGTTCAGTAGACCTCGACCTTGAACCGCGCCTGGCGGATCTCGCCGTCATTGTAGCGCACGCGCACGCCGAAGCTGTCCGGGCCGCGATAACCGGGCCGTCCCGTGTACTCGAAGGCGAGCGAGGGGCCGAGCTTGCCGTCGCAGTGCTGATGGTCTCCCGGCCCGTATTCGGCCTTGGCGTTTTTCGTCGCCATCCGGACCTTGCCGTGAACGGGCGGCTCGGTCAGCACGCCCGTCGGGCGTTTCACCGGGTGGCAGTGCTCGTCCATCGTCATATAGGTCTGCCGCAGGAAGGTCGGCTTGCCGGCCGCCACGCGTTCGGCGCCTTCCTCGGACGCGGTCGTGCCGCCGGAGGTGACGCAGCCGCCGAGCAGGCCGCAGAGAAATGTCGCGGCCAGGATCGTCAGACCGGGAATGGGCATGGATGTTTCCTCAGCGGCAGTGCAGGGCCGACCTTCCCCTGTGGCGGCTCAAGCCGGCAGCGTGCCATTGGCCGAAAGCACCTCGCCGGCCAGATACAGCGAGCCGCAGATCAGGATGCGCGGCGGCGCGGGCCAATCGCCGGCGGCGATCGTTCGCAGCGCCTGCTCGACGGAGCTGGCGGTCTCGGCCGGCAGGCCCGCGCCGCGCGCGGCCTCCGCGACCTCTTCGGCCGGGCGGGCGGCGAGCGAGTTCTGGATCGGCACGGCGTAGAGCATCTGGGCCAGGCCCTTGAAATGGCCGAGCGTGGCAGCGGCGTCCTTGGTCGAGAGCAGGCCCGCGATCATCACCAGCGGCGCCGGGTTGCGGTCGGCGAGATCGGCCATGGCCTGCGCCAGCACGCGCCCGCCATCGGGATTGTGTCCGCCATCGAGCCAGAGCTCGGCGCGTTCCGGCACCAGCGCGGCGAGATGTCCCCGTGCCAGCCGCTGCAAGCGCGCCGGCCAGTCGGCGTTGCGCATGCCGTCCTCGAAGGCGCGTGTGGGCAGCCCGCCATAGCCGGCGGCGCGCAGGGCCGCGATCGCCGTGCCGGCATTGATGTGCTGGTGGCGCCCGGCCAGACGGGGCAGCGGCAGGTCGAGCAGACCGTCCTGATCCTCGTAGACCAGTCGCCCGCCGGCTTCGTGGACGTTGAAGTCCTGCGCGCCGATCAGGATCTTCGAGGCGCCGGCCCGTTCGGCCGCAGCTTCCAGCACCGCGGTCGGTTCCGGCTCCTGCGGGGCGATCACGGCGGGCGCCCCGCGCTTGAAGATACCGGCCTTCTCGCCGGCGATCTTGGTCACGGTGTCGCCGAGATATTCGGAATGGTCGAGCGAGACCGGCGTCACCACCGTGCAGGCCGGATGGGCGATGACGTTGGTGGCGTCGAAGCGACCGCCGAGCCCGACCTCGAGCAGCAGCACGTCGGCCGGATGCTCGGCGAAGAGCAGCAGCCCCGCGGCCGTCGTCATCTCGAAGAAGGTGATCGGATCGCCGGCATTGATCGCTTCGCAGCGCTCCAGCGCTTCGACCAGCGTGTTCTCTTCCACGAAGCGCCCGCCGCCAGGCGCACCCAGCCGGATGCGCTCATGGAAGCGCACCAGATGCGGCGAGATGTAGACATGCACCGACAGGCCGGCCGCCTCGAGGATCGCCCGCATGAAGGCGATCGTCGAGCCCTTGCCGTTGGTGCCGGCGACATGGATCACTGGAGGCAGCTTTTTCTGGGGATCGCCCAGCCGCTCCAGCAGGGTGAGGATGCGGCCGAGCGAAAGGTCGATCAGCTTGGGATGCAGCGCCATGAAGCGCGCGAGCAGCGTGTCGGAAGACCCCATGATGCGCGCGCCCTCGGTCGAACGAGCCTCAGACCGCCTCGGCGACCGGCTGCGGCGGCAGAGCCGGTGCGGCTTTGCCGGCTTCGCCCGCGGGCTGCTTCATCAGCAGGCGGCCGAGGCGCGAGAGCGTCTCCGGCAGGTCGCGGCGATGCACGACCATGTCGACCATGCCGTGGTCCTTGAGATATTCCGAGCGCTGGAAGCCGTCCGGCAGCTTTTCGCGGATCGTCTGCTCGATCACGCGCGGCCCGGCGAAGCCGATCAGCGCGCCGGGCTCCGCGATGTGGATATCGCCGAGCATCGCGTAGGAGGCGGTGACGCCGCCGGTGGTCGGATTGGTCAGCACCACGAAATAGGGCAGTCCCGCCGCGCGCAGGCGCCGGATCGCGACGGTGGTGCGCGGCAATTGCATCAGCGAGAGGATGCCTTCCTGCATGCGCGCWCCGCCKGARGCSGCGAASACGACATAGGGSGTCTTCTTCTCRAGSGCSGTCTCSGCGCCCTTGATGAAGGCYTCGCCSGCCGCCATGCCGAGCGAACCGCCCATGAAGTGGAAATCCTGCGCGGCGATGGTCATCGGCAGGCCCTTGACCCGGCCATAGCCGACCTTGAAGGCGTCCTGTGCGCCGGTCTTGGCGCGGGCATCCTTCAGCCGGTCGACATAGCGCTTCTCGTCGCGGAACTTGAGCGGGTCGATCGCGACCTCGGGCAGCGCGACGTCGAGCCACTTGCCTTCGTCGAAGGTCAGCCGCAGCCGCTCCGGCGCGGTGACGCGCATATGATGCTCGGAGCCGGGGATGACGTAGCCATTGGCCTCGACATCCTTATGGAAGACCATCTGCCCGGAATCCGGGCATTTGATCCAGAGATTTTCCGGCGTCTCGCGCTTGAACAGCGTCTTGATGCGCGGCCGGACGACTTCGGAAATCCAGTTCATCGGATCATCCCTGATGGGCCTTCGGCGGCATGCGCCGTCAGGCGAGAGATGGGGATTGGCTTTTCGCCGGCAAAGGCCCGGCGTGCAAGCCCGTTCACGCGGCCTTCGCCACCGAGCGCACGCCTTGCGCGAGTTCGGCGACCAGCGAGGTGACAGCCGAAACGGTCTTTTCCGTGGCCTTGCCCTCGGCGTCGAGCGAAAGTCGGACGCGCTCCACAAGCGCCGAACCGACGACGACGCCGTCCGCGCTCTTGGCGATGGTGGCGGCGTCAGTCGCGGTCTTCACGCCGAAGCCGACCGCGACGGGCAGGCCGGTGTGGCGCTTGATGCGGGTGACGGCATCGCCCACCGCGCCGTAATCGGCGATGGCGCCGCCGGTCACGCCGGTCATCGAGACGTAGTAGACGAAGCCCGAAGTGTTCTGCAGCACCTTGGGCAGGCGCTTGTCGTCGGTCGTCGGCGTGGCCAGGCGGATGAAGGAGACGCCGGCCTTGAGCGCCGGCAGGCAGAGCTCGGAATCCTCCTCCGGCGGCAGGTCGACCACGATCAGCCCGTCGACACCGACACGACGCGCCTCGGCCAGGAAGGCCTCGACGCCATAGACCCAGATCGGATTGTAGTAGCCCATCAGCACGATCGGCGTGTCGTGGCCGGCCTTGCGGAAGCTCTCGACCATGGCGAGCGTCTTGCGCAAGGTCTGCCCGGCCTTGAGCGCGCGCTGCCCGGCGAGCTGGACCGGCACGCCGTCCGCCATCGGATCCGTGAAGGGCACGCCGAGCTCGATCACATCGGCGCCGGCCGCGGGGAGGGCGGCGAGAATGGCGCTCGCGGTCTCGAAATCGGGGTCGCCTGCCGTGACGAAGGTCACGAGCGCAGCCCGCCCCTCGCGGGCGCAGGTCTGGAAGCGGTTCTGGATGCGGGTCTGGCCGGTCTCAGTCATGAGGTCAGCGGTTAGCATGACGCGCGCGGGCTGGCGAGTGGCTCTCTCGCCCTCACCTCGCCGCATGCCGGATCCGGGGGCGCAGCCTTGCTTTCGGCTGGCGCTCATGATCGCTTGGGGGAGGGCGCCACAAGGCCGGATCACGTCGTTTCCATCATGCTCGAACATCGCACCATCCGCATCGCGGCGGACTTACGTCTGCATGCGGTTTTCGCCGGGCCCGAGCACGGGGAGACCGTGCTGCTGTTGCATGGTTGGCCGCAGACCTCCCACGCCTGGCGCAAGGTCATTCCCCTGCTTGCGGCAGCGGGGTTTCGCATCATTGCTCCGGATCTGCGTGGTTTCGGTGACAGCGGCAAGCCGGAAGGCGTTCATTCCAAGCTGGTCGTGGCGGGGGACCTGGTGGCGATGCTCGATCGTCTCGGCATCGCGACGGCCTGGATCGTTGGTCACGATCTCGGCGGCCAGGTCGCCTATCCCTTGGCCGCCAACTGGCCCCAGCGGACGCGCGGGCTCGTCTTCATCGAATCGGGCCTGCCCGGCTTCGGGCAGGAACGGGCGATGGATGTGGCAAATGGCGGAAGCTGGCATTTTGGCTTCAACCGCGCCGGGGACATTGCCGAGGAACTCGTGCGCGGCCGGGAGCATCTCTTCATCAAGGCGATGATCCGCCGCGAGAACGTGGGCACTTTCGATCCGACGAGCATCACCGAGGAGGATATCGGCCATTACGCCCGCGCGGCGGCCGCGCCGGGTGGCCTTCGGGGAATGTTCGCGCATTACCGCGCCTTGATCCCCCAGGACCGGGACGACAATCTCAGGCTCGGCGCATCGCCCCTGCTCTGTCCGGTGCTGGCCGTGGGTGGCGACCATGGCTATGGCGAGGCAGCCCTGAACACGATGAAACGCGTCGCGACGGAGCCCGAGGGTGCCATCATCAAGGATTGCGGGCATTATGTGCCGGAAGAACGTCCGCGCGARCTCGTCGAGACCATGGTGAGCTTCTTCGCGCGCCGTCAGGACCGCGCTGCGGATTGATCCTGCGGGCCGGAAGCTGCGATCCGCTTGCGTGCGGGCCGCGGCTGCGCCACATCGGCCGGACATGCGCGCCTTCGACCAAGCCCTGCCCATCGATGCCGTCCTCGACGACCTCGCCGCATCCTTGCGCGCACGGCCGAATGTCGTGCTGGTCGCCCCGCCCGGCGCCGGCAAGACGACGCGCGTGCCGCTTGCCTTGCTCGACGAGCCCTGGACGAAGGGCGGCAAGCTCATCCTGCTCGAACCGCGCCGTCTGGCGGCGCGCGGCGCGGCGAACCGGATGGCGCAGACGCTCGGCGAGCAGGTCGGCGAGACGGTCGGTCTGCGCGTGCGCCTCGGCTCCAGGATCGGTCCGAGGACGCGCATCGAGGTCGTGACCGAGGGCGTCTTCGCCCGGATGATCCTCGACGATCCSGCGCTCGACGGCRTCGCSGCCGTGCTCTTYGACGAATTCCACGARCGCTCGCTCGATGCCGATTTCGGCCTCGCCCTGGCGCTCGATGCGCAAGGCGGCCTGCGCGAGGACCTGCGAATCCTCGTGATGTCCGCGACTCTCGACGGCGCCCGCGTCGCGAAACTGCTGAGCGATGCCCCGGTGATCGAAAGCGAGGGCCGCGCCTACCCCATCGAGACGCGCTATCGCAGCCGCGACCCGCTGAAGCGCATCGAGGATCAGGTCACCGAAACCGTGCTGCTGGCGCTGAATGAGCAACCCGGCTCGCAGCTCGTCTTCCTGCCGGGGCAGGGCGAGATCCGCCGCGTCGAGGAGCGCCTGCGCGAAAGGCTGCGCGATCCGGCTGTCGAGATCGCTCCGCTCTACGGCGCGCTCGACCAGCGCGAGCAGGACCGGGCCGTGCTGCCGGCGCCTGCGGGCAGGCGCAAGGTCGTGCTCGCCACGGCGATCGCCGAGACGTCGCTGACCATCGAAGGCGTGCGCGTCGTGATCGATTCCGGCCTCGCCCGCATACCCGTCTACGAGCCCGATATCGGCTTGACGCGACTTGAGACGCGCCGCGTCAGCCGCGCCGCCGCCGACCAGCGCCGTGGCCGTGCCGGCCGCACCGAGCCGGGAATCTGCTATCGTCTCTGGGAGGAGGCCGCGACGGGCGCGCTCGAACCCTTCGCCCGGCCCGAAATCCTGTCCGCCGATCTGAGCCCGTTGTCGCTCGACTGCGCCGCCTGGGGCGTCGCCGACCCGACGACGCTGGCCTTCCTCGATCCGCCGCCCGCGCCGGCCCTCAAGGAGGCGCGCGGTCTTCTGGAGGCGGTCGGCGCGCTCGATGCGGATGGGCGCATCACGCCGGACGGTCGCGCCTTGCAGGCCCTGCCCTTGCCGCCCCGCCTCGCGCGCATGGTCATGGCCGCCGCCCGCTTCGGGCAAGCCGGCGCCGCCGCCGATCTCGCCGCCGTGCTGGTCGAGCGTGGCCTCGGTGGCGATGCGATCGATCTGGCCGAGCGGCTGGAGCGCTTGTCCCGCGAGCGCGGCGGCCGGGCCGGCGATATGCGCCGTCTGGCGGAGGGCTGGGCCCGCACCGCCGAACGCCATGCCCGGACGAACAAGGCTCTGGCGGGCGAGCCGCTCTCCCCCGGCCTCCTGCTCGCCTTAGCCTATCCCGACCGGGTCGCCAGGGCGCGTGCGCCGGGCTCCGGCCAGTATCTTCTCGCCAATGGCCGCGGCGGCGCGCTCGAAGCATCGCAGCGCCTGGCGCGCGAATCTTACATCGTCGTCGCGGAGATGACGGGGTCGGCGCAGCAGGCCCGGATCATGGC
>NZ_JBFRDQ010000184.1:0-8076 GCF_052113865.1 Allobosea sp. TAB14
GCACTGAGGCGCCCGACGTCCCAAGATTGTCACAGCTTCAGCCCTTCGGCTTGCCGTAGCCGCCCGCCGTCGGCGTGATCACCGTCACCGCCTCGCCGGCCTGGAGCAGGGTCTGGTCGGAAGGCTTCAGCTCCTCGATCGCGCCCGAGAGCCGGCGCACCAGCGTCCTGCCGAGCTCGCCGGGCTCGCCACCCTTCACGCCGAAGGGGCGGACCTTGCGATGCGAGGCGAGGATGGCGCAGTCCATCGTCTTGAGGAAGCGGATGGTGCGGCTGGTGCCGTCGCCCGCCGTCCATTCGCCCTTGCCGCCGGAGCCGAGGCGGATGTGGAAATCCTCCAGCACGACCGGGAAGCGCGTCTCCAGGATCTCCGGGTCGGTCAGGCGCGAATTCGTCATGTGGACGTGCACGCCGGAGGTGCCGTTGAAGCCGGGACCGGCCGGCGAACCCGAGCAGATGGTCTCGTAATACTGATACTGATCGTTGCCGAAGGTCAGGTTGTTCATCGTGCCCTGCGAGGCCGACATGGCTTCGAGCGCGCCGAACAGCGTGTTCGTCACCGCCTGCGAGACCTCGACATTGCCCGCCACCACCGCAGCCGGATAGCGCGGCGCCAGCATGGAGCCTTCCGGCACGACGATCTTGATCGGCCGGAGGCAGCCCGCATTCATCGGGATGGCATCGTCGACCATGACGCGGAAGACATAGAGCACGGCGGCCCGCGTTACCGGCGCCGGGGCGTTGAAATTGTCCGGCCGCTGCTCGGAGGTGCCGGTGAAATCGACCGTCGCCTCGCGCTTCTCGCGGTCGATGGTGATCTTCACCTTGATCGCACAGCCCTGGTCCATCGGACAAGTGAATTCGGCGTCGTGGAGCTTGGTGAGAAGCCGCGCCACGCTCTCGGCCGCATTGTCCTGGACATGGCCCATATAGGCCTGCACGACATCGAGACCGAAGGAGCCGATCATCTTCCTCAGCTCCGCCACGCCCTTCTCATTGGCGGCGATCTGTGCCTTCAGGTCGTTGACGTTCTGCACGACGTTGCGCACCGGATAGCGCGCGCCGGTCAGGAGCTTGACCAGCTCCTCCTCGCAGAAGCGGCCTTGATCGACGATTTTGAAGTTGTCGATATAGACGCCCTCTTCCTCAATATTGGTCGCCAGCGGCGACATCGAGCCCGGCGCCGTGCCACCGACATCGGCGTGGTGGCCACGGCTCGCCACCCAGAACAGGATGTTCTTGTCCTGCGCATCGAAGACCGGCGTGCAGACCGTGATATCCGGCAGATGCGTGCCGCCATTATAGGGTGCGTTCAGGCAGTAGACATCGCCCGGCTTGATCACCGGGTTGTTGGCGATGACGGTCTCGACCGAGCGGTCCATCGAACCCAGATGCACCGGCATGTGCGGCGCGTTGGCTACAAGCGCGCCGGTCTGGTCGAAGACCGCGCAGGAGAAGTCGAGCCGCTCCTTGATGTTCACGGAATAGGCGGTGTTCTGCAGCGTCACGCCCATCTGCTCGGCGATCGACATGAACAGGTTGTTGAAGATCTCGAGCATCACCGGATCGGCCTTGGTGCCGATCGCCGCCTGCTGGACCAGCGCCTTGACGCGGACGAGGACGAGATGGTCCTTGGCGGTGAGCTTGGCGCTCCAGCCCTCCTCGACGACGACGGTCTGGTTCGGCTCGATGATGATCGCCGGCCCCGCGACGCTCTGGCCGGGCTGCATCGCCTCGCGGCGGACGATCGCCGCCTCGTGCCATGCGCCCTTGGCGAAGAAGCGCGTGCGCTCGGCCACCGCCGGCTCGCCCGATTGTTCGCCGGCCGAGGCTTCCTCGAACTTCGCACCACCGCCGACGGCCTCGACCTCGACCGCCTCGACGACCAGCGCCTTGGTCTCGTCCATGAAGCCGAAGCGCGCCTTGTGCGCGGTCTGGAAGGCCTCCTGCATCACAGCGTGCGTGCCGGCGGGGACTGCAATGGCCGTGTCGGTGCCGGCATAGCGGATATGGGCACGGGTATGGATCGCGATATCGCCCTCCGCCACGCCCTGGCCGGCGACTTCCGAGCGGGTCTCGGCCGCGAGCTTCTCCGCCACGGCGTCGATGGCGGCCTTGGCCTCGCCGTCGAGCGCAACATCGAGCGCGGCCGTCCGCGTCGAGCGGATCTCGGCGAGCCCCATGCCATAGGCCGAAAGCAGACCGGAGAACGGATGCAACAGCACCGTCTTGATGCCGAGCGCGTCTGCCACGAGGCAGGCATGCTGGCCGCCGGCGCCGCCGAAGGAGTTCAGCGCATAGCGGGTGATGTCATAGCCACGTTGGACGGAGATCTTCTTGATCGCCTCGGCCATGTTGGCGACCGCGATCTGGATGAAACCGTCCGCGACCTCCTCGGCCGAGCGGCCATCGCCGACTTCCGCAGCCAGCACCGCGAACTTGTTGCGGACGATCGCGACATCGAGCGGCTCGTTCTGCTTCGGCCCGAAGATCGCCGGGAAATAGGACGGGATCAGCTTGCCGACCATGACGTTCGCATCGGTCACCGCGAGCGGCCCGCCACGGCGATAGGCGGCCGGACCGGGATTGGCACCCGCCGAATCCGGACCGACGCGGAAGCGCGCGCCGTCATAATGCAGGATCGAGCCGCCGCCGGCCGCAACCGTATGGATCAGCATCATCGGCGCGCGCATGCGCACGCCGGCGACCTCCGTCTCGAAGGCGCGCTCATATTCGCCGTCGAAATGGGCAACGTCGGTCGAGGTGCCGCCCATGTCGAAGCCGATCACCCTGTCGAACCCGGCCGAGCGACCGGTTTCGGCAAGCCCGACGACGCCGCCGGCCGGGCCTGAGAGGATCGCGTCCTTGCCCTGGAACAATTCCGCGGCGGTGAGGCCGCCCGAGGACATCATGAACATCAACCGCGCGCCGGTGCGGGCGACGTCGAGCTCCTCCGACACCTGTTGCACATAGCGGCCGAGGATCGGCGAGAGATAGGCATCGACCACGGCGGTGTCGCCGCGCCCAACCAACTTGATCAGCGGCGAGACCTCGTGGCTGACGGAAACCTGCGGGAAGCCGATTGCGCGGGCGATGCGAGCCGCTGCCTGCTCATGCGCGCTGTAGCGGTAGCCATGCATGAACACGATGGCGACGGCGCGGAAGCCCGCATCGAACTGCGCCTGCAAGGCCGCACGGACCGCCGCCTCGTCGAGCACGCGCTCGACCGTGCCGTCGGCGAGCACGCGTTCCTCGACCTCCAGCACGTCTTCATAAAGCTGCTCGGGCTTGACGATCTGCTTGGCGAAGATGTCGGGCCGGGCCTGGTAGCCGATGCGCAGCGCGTCGCGAAAGCCCTTGGTGGTGACCAGCAGCGTGCGGTCGCCCTTGCGCTCCAGCAGCGCGTTGGTGGCAACGGTGGTGCCCATGCGCACCTCGCCGACGGCTCCGGCCGGGATGGGCTCGCCGGCCTTCAGGCCGAGCAGATCGCGAATGCCCTGCACCGCGGCATCGCGATAGGCGCCGGGATTCTCCGAGAGCAGCTTCCTGGCATGGAGATTGCCAGCAGGATCGCGCCCGATCACGTCGGTGAAGGTGCCGCCGCGATCGATCCAGAAGTCCCAGCGTGCCGTCATCGGAAAGCTCTCCCCCGCGCCTCTTGCCGGCGGGTGATCAACGCCGACATTTCATCGATAAATCGTCGATGTTGTGTTGACAAGCCGATTTCGCCGGCTACGATCCCAATTGTGGCTGGAAGAAGGCTGAGGGGCCTCTCCAGCGAAAGGTGGAGGATGCGACGATGCGAACGGTCCTGACAATCAGGGGCGTGTGCCCCGCCTTGCGGGGAGCGGCGCCGCGATGACCCGCCGAACGCTCGACCTCCTCTACCTCGCCGCCGGTTATCTCGCGGGATTGTTCCTCGTCGGCATCTTCGTGCTGATGATGCTCTTGTCGCTCGGCCGCGAGGTCAATCTCAACGTGCCTTCGGGCGACGACTTCACCGCCTGGTCCCTGGTCGCGATGGCCTTCCTCGGCCTCGCCCACACTTTCAGGAGGGGCGAGATGATCCGCGTCGGGCTGTTGCTCGAGCGTCTGCACGGCCGGCCACGTCGGATCGCGGAGCTGGTTTCGCTGACGATCGCGGCCGCCTTCATCGCCTATTTCACCTGGCAGGCCGGCAAGCTCGCCTATGATTCCTGGCAGTTCTTTGACATGTCCACCGGCGTGGTTTCCGTGCCGCTCTGGATCCCGCAGAGCGGCATGGTCCTCGGGCTCGCGATCCTGCTGATCGCCATCGCTGAGGAATGGGTCACCGTGGCGCGCGGCGGCAGGCCGACCTACGAGCCCGAGCCGCCGAAGACGACGGAAGAGCTGATCGAGCGTGTCGCGCAGGGCGGGGGCGTCTGAGCGATGAGCCTTCCCATCCTCTCCATCGTCCTGCTCGGTTTCCTCGTCGTCATCCTCGCCAGCGGTGTCTGGATCGCGGTTGGTCTCGGCCTTGTCGGCCTGCTCGCCATGATCCTCGTCACCGACGTCCCGATCGGACAGGTGATGGCTACCACGGTCTGGAGCGCCTCGGCCTCCTGGACGCTGGCGGCGCTGCCCTTGTTCATCTGGATGGGCGAGATCCTGTTCCGGACACGCCTCTCCGCCCAGATGTTCCAGGGCTTGTCGCCCTGGCTGCAATGGCTGCCGGGCCGCCTCGTGCACACCAATATCGTCGGCTGCGGCATCTTCGCCGCCGTCTCCGGCTCCTCGGCGGCGACCTGTGCCACGATCGGCAAGATCGCCCTGCCGGAGCTGAAGAAGCGCGGCTATGACGAGGGCATCAGCATCGGCACGCTGGCGGGCTCCGGCACGCTCGGCCTGCTCATTCCGCCGTCCATCCCGATGGTGGTCTATGCCGTCACGGCCAACGTCTCCGTGCTGCAGGTCTTCCTCGGCGGCTTCCTGCCCGGCCTGCTCGTGATGGCGCTCTATATGGGCTACGTCATCATCTGGTCGCTGCTGAACCCGAAGAAGATACCGCCGCGCGACCCGCCGATGGCGTTCATGGCGAAGATCCGGCAATCGGCCAAGCTCGCGCCCTGCCTGCTGCTCATCGCCGCCGTCTTCCTGTCGCTGGTCCTCGGCTTCGCGACGGCGACGGAATGCGCCGCCTGGGGTGTGACGGGCGCGCTGTTCCTCGCCTGGTGGAGCGGCACGCTGACCTGGTCGACCTTCTTCGAAAGCGTAATGAGCGCGACGCGCCTGACCTGCATGATCATGCTGATCCTGGCCGGCGCGGCGTTCTGCACGGCGGCGATGGCCTATACCGGCATCCCGGCGGCGCTCGCAGACTGGGTCAAGGGCCAGTCGCTTTCCCCGCACATGCTCGTGCTGGCGCTGACCTGCATGTACATCATCCTGGGCTGCCTCATCGACGGCATCTCGATGATCGTGCTGACGGCGGTGATCGTGCTGCCGATGGTGAAGGAAGCCGGCTTCGACCTCGTCTGGTTCGGTGTCTACCTCGTCATCCATGTCGAGATGGCGCAGATCACCCCGCCGGTCGGCTTCAACCTGTTCGTGCTGCAGAACATGAGCGGCAAGGACACGATGACGATTGCGAAGGCGGCCTTTCCGTTCTTCCTTCTGCTGAACGTCGCCGTCATCATCATCACCACCTTCCCGGACATCGTGCTGTACCTGCCGAACCTCGCTTTCCCGGATCGGTGAGCGTCACAATCACAATCAACCAGAGAGAGGGAATGTCAGCATGATCAATCGCAGAACCTTGACGGGAGCAGCCTTCGCGCTCGGCGTCAGCGCGCTCGCCATGGCCGCCCCCGCCGCGGCGCAGACCAAGTGGAACCTGCCCAACGCCTATCCGACCGACAACCCGCACACGGAGAACCTCGCCCTCTTCGCCAAGGACGTGGAGACGGCGACGGGCGGAAAGCTCCAGATCACGGTCCATGCCAATGCCGCGCTGTTCAAGGCGCCCGAGATCAAGCGCGCCGTCGCCAGCGGGMAGACCCAGATGGGCGAGATCCTGATGTCGATCCACGAGAACGAGGATCCGGTCTTCGGCATCGACGTCGTGCCCTTCCTGGCCACGAGCTTCGAGCAGTCGAAGAAGCTCTATGCCGCCTCCAAGGGAGCGATCGAGAAGAAGCTCGACGCGCAGGGCATCAAGCTCCTCTTCATGGTTCCCTGGGCGCCGCAGGGCGTCTACGCCAAGAAGGACATCAACACGGTCGAGGACATGAAGGGGCTTAAATGGCGCGCCTACAATGTCGGCACCGCCCGCCTCGGCGAGTTGCTCGGCATGCAGTCGGTCACCATTCAGGCTGCCGAGCTGCCGCAGGCGCTGGCCACCGGCGTGGTCAACTCCTTCATGTCGTCAGGCGGCACCGGCTACGATTCCAAGGTCTGGGAATCGCTCGACCACTTCTACGACGTGCAGGCCTGGATCCCGAAGGACGCCACCTTCGTCAACAAGGCCGCCTTCAACGCGCTCGACAAGCCGACGCAGGATGCGATCCTCAAGGCCGCCGCCACCGCTGAGGAGCGCGGCTGGAAGATGTGGCAGGACAAGGCCGGCTGGTACATCGACCAGCTCAAGGCCAAGGGCATGAAGGTGCAGCCGCCCTCGCCGGAGCTGGCGAGCGGCTTCAAGAAGGCGGGCGAGACGCTGACCGCCGACTGGCTGAAGAAGGCCGGTGCCGACGGCCAGGCGATCATCGACGCCTACAAGAAGATGTGAGGCGAGCGGCTCCGCCACGCTTCTATCAAGAGCGCGGTCATCCCGGGCGACCGAAGGGAGACCCGGGATCCATGCCGGAACGGTTCAGGCATGGATCCCGGATCGGCGCCGCTTCGCGGCTTGTCCGGATGACCCAGCGACTTCACTCAGGACGAGTGCGATGACCTCTCCCTTTTCCGACGATCTCGGCCCCATCGTCTCCTCCGGCCATCTCGCATCCGGAGCGCTGCCGGCGCTCTCGGAATTCGAGTTCGCGCTCAGCATGACCGTGCATGCCTTCCAGCGCTGGATCGTGCGCGGCATGGCGGCGGCCGGCATCGCCGATCTCTCGCCGCTCGATGTGCTCGTGCTGCACAACGTCAACCATCGCGCCAAGCCGAAGCGGCTCGCCGATATCTGCCTCGTCCTCAACATCGAGGACACGCATCTGGTGAACTATTCGCTGAAGAAGCTCGAGCGGCTGAAGCTCCTCAAGGGTGGCCGCAAGGGCAAGGAAAAGACCGTCGAGGTCACGCCGGCCGGCGAGGAAGCCTGCCGGCGCTACGCCCAGATCCGCGAGCAGCTCCTGGTCAAATCCGTCCGCGCCACCGGAGCCGACCCGGCCCGACTCTCCGAGATCGCCGCAATGATGCGCTCCCTCTCCGGCCAGTACGACCAGGCGGCACGGGCAGCGGCGAGCCTCTAGGAACGCGCTCCGCCAGCCGCCTCCCGGAGCGGCAGAGGGCACCGGACAGCGCAGGGCTGCCATGCCGGTCGTCGCTCGACACCCCTGGCGGCAATCCTGCTATAGCCGGCTGTTCCGATATCGGCTTGCGGAGAGGATGACGTGCGCGGCCCAGGCAAAATGCGATTGCTCCGGCGCTCGCGCGCCCTGGTCGTCACGCCGCGCTACTGGCGGCAGCGGCTGGTCTTCTGGCTCGGGGCGCTCGCCATCGGCCTTGTCAGCGCCGGTTTCGCGCGGCTGGCCGACGAGGCTCAGCAGCTCTTTTCGGAGATAGCCGGCCGGCAGGACGGGCTGCGCCTCCTGCCCCTGCTGGTGACGCCCCTGGGCTTCGGCCTGTGCGCCTTCATTGCCGCGCGCTTCGTGCAAGGCTCTCAGGGCAGCGGCATTCCCCAGGCCATCGCCGCACGCCACCTGCGCGACGACGCCGAGCGCTCCCGCTTCCTGTCGCTGCGCATCGCGGCCGGCAAGATCGTCATGACCATCATCGGCCTGCTCTGCGGCGCCTCGATCGGACGCGAGGGGCCGACGGTGCAGGTCGGCGCCTCCATCATGCTGCAAGTGGCCCGCTGGGGCGGCATGGTGCAGGCGCGCGGCCTCATCCTGGC
>NZ_JBFRDQ010000185.1:0-8068 GCF_052113865.1 Allobosea sp. TAB14
CGATGGGAACCGCTGCTGACAGCAAGGAAGTCGCGGCAGCCATGCTCCGCGCCAGCGCCGCGTTCGGCATCTCGGCCATTTTCGGAGGAATCGTCCCGAGCCAAACGCTTCCGCGAAGGGCCATTGCTTCGAGGATCCTTATCCAGGAATTTCCGCGCGACTGGGCCGATCGGTATAACTCGCGCGGCTATGTCTATCGTGATCCCGTCGTCGAGCGCCTGCAAACTGAACGATCGCCATTTTCATGGCGCGAGGCCTACGACGCGGCAGCCTCCTCCGCGGATGTTCTGCTCATCGGCGGGGAAGCCAGTGAGTTCGGTCTGGAGAATGGATATGTCGTGCCAATCTCGCTGCTGGATGGAAACGTCGCGGCGATATCCTTTGGCGGAGCGCAGATCGATCCCAGCCCGGATGACCGATCGCTGCTCGGTTTCGCGGCGAGYTACGCGCTCGGCACCTTGCTGCAGCGGCGGTTCAGCGCCAGCCGTGCCTGCGGGCGCATTTCGGCCCGCGAATACGATTGCTTGCTTTGGTCGGCCGAAGGCAAGACCGACTGGGAGATCTCCGTCATCCTCGGCATCTCGAAATCGACGGTGACGAAGCACATTCTCTCCGTCCGCGAAAAGCTCGGCGCCGTCACCAAGGCGCATGCCATTGCGATCGCCTTGCGCGAGAAAATCCTCCGGTARAGGATGATCAGCGGCGSYMGCCCCTTCCTGGACCCATTCTTTGACCCTTCTGGGCCTCCAGACGATYGCTRGCCTCGATCTCGCGGATGACGCGTTCCTGTTCGGCGCGCAGTTGAGCGAGCGCATCGGTCTTCACCAACCCCGGCGAGAGCYGATCCCCCGGATGCCGAGCAAGCATGCGCGCCGCCTCCGTCGCGGCTCTGGCTTCACGCGCTTCCTGMGCGGCGGAGCGTTCAGCCCCCGTCACGATCTGCCTTTTGGCTGCGAGGTCTCGCTGGGACGCTGGATCGATGCCAGCTCTCGCCTCGTCTCCTTTTTCGACTTCGACGGCCCGATCTGCCTGTCTGGCGGCCAGTYGCGCTTCCCGCTCCTCCTTGGCCCGAACGCTGTTCGCGCGCTCGATCAACCGGTCGGCATTGACGCCAATRATGGCCTCGACCTCCGCGCGCGTCATCCGCTCGACGCCGCGTTCGGCGAGACGCTGCAGATCGAGCCGATTGGCCAAGGTCTCCAGATAGCGCGCCGAAGCTTCGTGGAACTGTTGTTTCGTTGCTCCGTCGAGCAGATCGCGCGTCCGCGACACCGCTTCGTTCATCAGGCGCAAATCCCTGGCCATCTGCTCGGCTGTCACGGCCATGTCTGATCCCTCCTTCGTCAGAAGCTCCACGCGTTGCGCGATCGTGCCGAGGATGCCACCGACCAGGCGAGCTAAAGCCAGTCGCTCGAGCATATCCTTTGCGAGYGTGCTGCCGGGCTGGTCCCGCAAAACAACCCGCCAGCCCTCGATGCTGTCGTTCACCACGCGCCGATCGGCCTCCGACATCGCCATCCTGATCGGATTGGCCCGCGCTACGGCGATGCGCTGGCGCGCCTTGTCGATCATCGCCCGATTTGCCGGATCCGAGGCATAGGCGCGATCCCGTGCCGCGCGTCCGGGCCGCGGCCGGTCCGCCACCTGCACGATCGCCTTGTCCTTCGGACCATAGCTCTGCGACGAGGCGCGCTCGCGCGCGCCCGTCGCCACGATCTTCAGGCCTTCGGCCTGCGCGTGCTCCGCATAGGCCTGGCGCCATTCACGGAAAGTGTCCCGGCCCGGATGCAGTTTCTGGCCGRCTTCGCTCTTCRCCGTGATGACGGCATGGACGTGGAYATGCCCCTSCGCCTSCTTGTCGGTATGGACGCCGAACATGAATTTGTGATCGGCGAAGCGGTCATGCAGGAAGGCGTGGGCGGCTCGCCTCAACGCCTCGACATCGGCCCCGGCTTTGKCCGAAAGGATCAGGTGCAGGGTGTCGCGGGTCGATTGCGAGCGCAGCGATGGCCCCCATTCCCGCGCGGCAGTTCTGACATCTGCGACGTTGGCGAGCGTTTTACCGCGGTCGTCGACGGCGGCTCCCTTCGCGACCAGGCGATCCAGTTGATAGGCAACGCCATCTCTGCCATGCCCGGTCGCTTTCAAAACGATGCTGATCCGGTCCGCCGCAACACCCGTCGCGACAGCGATCCTGTCCTTGATCGTCGCCTCCGACGCCCGGTCGAATTGTCTCAGTTCCCTCGCTGGCGCACCGCCCTCCGCCATCCGAGAGCGAAACCGCTCCCTCGCGGCCCCGGCCATCGCGACGACCACGCGCGCCTCCAGCGTGCCATCGGATGCCGCGTCGAGCCGATAGGCGTGGCGATGGCCTTCGAAGGCGGCGGCGATCGCCTTGACGTAGGTTTCCCGGCCTTCGGGTGTATCGACAATGCCGGGCAGCGCCAGTCCCACCGTACCGACATCCTGGCTCTCCGCACGCTTCGAAAAGCCCGCCGACCAGGCCTTGATCTCGTCGGCGACCGCCGCCCGGTCCGCCAATATCCGTCCGTCATGGGTCTCGAGCGGAACGTCCTCGCGCAGGACATACTGGCCAGTCGCCGTCGCGCGGGCAGCCCCACTGGCATAGGATACCACCTTGACGACGGCGGGCTGATAGCCGGCCGCGAGCAAGCGAGCCCGACCGACGGCATTGCCCCTGCCGGAGAGGCCGCCTGCGATCGCTGCCGGAGGTCCAGTCCGGCTCCTCCCGCCCGGACCGTGTCCGCGGCCCTTCGGTCCCGGTGGAAGCTCCCGCTCGCGCTCGGCATCGAGCCCGCCTGTGATCGTCCCGCCTCGGATGAGTTGATGGGCGTGGGGCATCGCGCAGGGGCGCGTCGAGAGGCCGCGACTTCGACGAAGGTCCTCCTCCAGCCACACGGCTCTCGGCCGGCGCCGTTCCTCACGCGCCTGGGCTATTCCGTCGCGCGCGGCAGCGACCTGCTCCGTCCACCAGGCGATCTGGCCGGCCCGCCTCATCGCGGATCGTCCCCGACCGGAAGCGCGAGCTTCACGATGCGCCGAAGCCGGGAGCCATGGGAGACCGTGATTTCGGTAAGCTCCTCGTTGATCACTGAGACGGCATCGTGGAGCCCTTGCCAGACCGCCTCGGTGTCATCCAGTCCGATGGCCTGCCCGGCCCGGACGGCCCGCAGAAGCTGCGCCAGGTTCCGCCCGACCGCCCGAACCTGGCTCGCCAGCAGAACCACCGCTTCGGTGTTCTCGGCCGACAGTGCCGGCCCCGCTTGCACCGAGGCGCGGATCAACCGGCGCACCACCTCCGCCCTTGGCAGACCAAAGAGCACGACCGCCTCCCGCAGCCGCTGCTCGTCGGCTGCGGAGAGCTCGGTCCGCAGCCGGGCCTTGCGTCGTGGAACGGCAGCTGACCGAGCCATCGCCCTCTCCTGTCCGGCCGAATGGCGGATCGCCAGATCCGCCGGAACCACCGCCATCGCCGGATGCCGGCATCAGCGCCTCGGCGCTCTACGGCTGCGTCCCGCAGCCGCCTCTRGTTTGTGGCCCACAAACCGGTATCTTGTCAATAAACGTCTATTATAATAGATCGACACCAGCCCGAACGCCCCCCAAGCGCGGAGGCGCCCCTCAGCCGGCTCGCCCGGCGCGACGTCCCTCCTCCTCGCACCGCAAGCCTGGCATTCGCTGTTACCGCAATATCGCTTCAACGCACGTCGATAGCACGACCTTGTCACGACGCCGCGATCCGACATTTCGGATATCACGCGATAAAGGATTGTGGTGTTATGCCAATAGCATGCTGCGTCAGTGCGGTTCTACGCCATCGCGGCATTTCCGCAATACCGCGCAAGCCTCAGTCGTGGAATGCGGCGTCTCTGCAGACCGGTGAAGCTGCCTCTCGGCAATCGGACATTGCCGATCTGGCGCAATGCGCCATTGCCGCAATCACCCATCACTGCATCGGTACGCTGCGTTCATTCGGAAATGGCGGCCCGCGCGCTCATGATGATGCGGTGTTGTCTGATATCTATTATAATGTACAATACATAGGACGATGTGCGATGCCCGAGGATTACCGATGCCGAGCATCTTTGCGGTCGCCAATCCGAAGGGAGGCAGCGGCAAAACGACCGTCGCCATCATCCTCGCCGGAGAGTTTGCGCGCCACGGCTATGCGGTGGCGATCATCGACGCGGATCCGCAGGGGTCGTCCTATCAATGGCATGCGTCGAGCACGGCGCGGGGGATGACGCCACGGGGAATCGATCTGGTCCGTGCGGCCGACGAGGCGGCATTGTTCGCGGCGATCGCCGATCTCGACCGTCATGACGTCGTGGTGATCGACACGCCCGGCTATTACGGCAATGTCCTGATCCAGTCGGCGCTTCGGGCCGACCTCGTCGTGCTACCCTGCAAGGTCCATACGTTCGATGCCTCGCAGGTCGTGCGGACCATCCGCAATCTCGAACAGCACGCGGCCGCATCCGCCTTGCCGATGAGCCAACATCGCGTGCTGTTCAACGAGTATGACGGTCTCGACCGCAACACGCGCCCGCTGCGCGAGGTGGTCGCCTATCTCGATGGCGAACAGGTATCGATCTGCTCGAACGCGCTCTACCGCCGTGTCACCTTCCGCACGATGACCAGCGGTCACGGCACGCTCTACCAGATGAGCGATGGCGACGAGTCCGTCCGCAAGGCGCGCTACAATGCCGACCAGGTCGTGCGGGAACTGCTCTCTGCAAGCCAGGGCACGACACCAGACGAAGCGGCCGCCTGAGATGAGCGGCTCCGATTCCAACAACAGGCCAGAGCGGCCTGCCCTGCCCCGCGACATGTTCCGATCGCAGCGTGTCAATGCGTCCAGCGCTGAAGCCCCTGGACCAAGGCCCGTGGTCGTGACGCCCGCCTATGACGACACCGGCGCCGGCGATCCTCGCCCTCACCGCGTCTCGCCGCCTCGGCACGACAATCCCGCGGGGCCCGCGCCTCGACAGATGCGAGCAAGACCCGAGCGGAATCCGTTCGAGGCCTATGGCGAACGCTCATCGTCCAGACCTTACGCGTTGCGGTTGCCGGACGCGATCGATCTCGTCCTTCGCCAGATCGCCGCCGAGGAGCGGACGCATCCGCTGCGCGTGATCGACCGGATCCTGTACGACCATCTCCGCCGGATCGGACGCCTGCCTCCGACATAGACCGGCCGGAGGAGGATACTCGGCATCGCTGAGGACTGAACGGGTCGAACGCCGGCACAAGCGAGCGCGCACCATCAACGGCATCTCTCTGAATGCCTCGAATATCTATTATCCCGGAGGTTGGGACCTGATATAGCGTCCCCATAATCGCGACTGCCAACCTCCCCCGATCTCCGATGCCCGTTCGCAAACCCCAGCCAATCGATCACTCGATCCTCAACGAAATGATCGCGATCCGGCTGCAGCAGCTCGAAATCGAGAACGGCGGCATGGAAGCGCTCCTGCCGAAGACAGGTCTCGCGCGTCAGACCTATTACCAGCTGCTCCGTGGCATCGGGAATCCGACGCTGAAGACGATCGAACGCGTCGCCTCCAGCCTGAACATGACGGTGTTCGAGCTTCTCGGCTTCGAAGTCGACGACGCCCGCCGGGCCTTGCAGAAGGGTGGGGTCGACTATGACGATCTGAGCTCGGCGATCGCCAAGAGGAACCGGGCTCAGCGCGCGCTCGCGCGTGAAGGACGGTCGCGCAAGCTTCCGTCATAGCTTTAGAAATTCCGCGCTGGCGCCGGGCGCCGCGAAAGGATCGTCACGTGGCTGCGCGGCGACCGCTTGCGGGCTGCGGGGTGCCTCTTAGGCGAGCGTAGAGCCGGTCCTGGAGCGGCTCGCCCGGGCCGGTCCCCCACCATGTCGATCGGAACTGCAAACCGGACCGCGGCCAGCGGCGTGACTTCGCAAGTCGCCCTCGAAATTGTCATTTCTGCCGATAACGCGGATTTTCCCGGGTTCAACGACGATGGCGTCGTGTTTTGCGCCGAGAATGAAGGCGGATGCCAAGATCTCGGCCCGGCTGGCGAGGTCGAGACGAGGCGACATCGAGAAATTTCGGTGGATAGCGGGAGATGCGGCTTCCTTCGCGTTACCGTCGCCGCGCACCCACTGCGATACTGGTCGAGGTCATCAACCTCACAGGATATCTCTTCCATGACGACAGCGACCGAGATTGCCGACACGATCGCCGGCGAGCAGAAGCTGACGAAGGCGCAGGCGAAGGCCATCGTCGAGAGCGTGTTTCGCCAGATCGCCGCCGCGGCAAAGGGTGGGGCCGAGACGAACATCCCGGGCTTCGGCAAGTTCAAGGTGAAGGAAACAGCGGAGCGCGAGGGCCGCAATCCGGCGAACGGCGCGACGATCAAGATCGCCGCATCGAAGAAGCTGAGCTTCACGCCGGCGAAGGCCGTGAAGGACGCGCTCAACGGCTGAGGCCGCCAAGCGCGTGTGGAGCACGACGCCTCCCTAGAAGGGCGGCTCGCTGCTGTAACGCCCCTCGGCTTCGGCCAGCATGACCTCGCGCTCGGCCAGCGCGAGCTCCAGCTCCGCCTCGATCTGACGGCGCTCGGCGCGGTCGGTTGCATCCCGCAGCTCGGCGCGCAGTTCCTCGATGTGCTGTTCGTTCGGCATCGTCGCCTCCTCGATTGAGTGTGAAAGACGACGCCGGCGGTCATGGCGGGCCGCAGGGGTCAGGGATCGCGCAGCGACCGCCGCAGGCGGCGAGCGGGGGAGCCGATTTTCTGGCGGCGCCCCCCGGCGGCGGCTGAAAATGGGGGCACCGCTCGTCCTTGAGGCCTTCGGGCCGCATGACACGCTCGGACGATCTGAGCAGGCTTTTTTAGCTCGGGTCGGCACCAGAAAGCTGAAGGCCGGCTCGATGCCGGCCGTCAGCTTTGACACGCGATATGGCGGTCCATCGGCGTCCGAGACCTGCTGCGCGGAATGGTGCCGTGGCGCCGGCGTCGTCCGGCGCGATCTGAGATGAGGAAGCCCCGCCTGGGCGGCGGGGCTCGTTCGCGGTGGGGATCAGGCCTCCCGCTTCGGGCGGTTCCAGATCAGGGTGTAGTCCCCTTCGGTCTCGCCCGGCCAGAGTGCCGCGGTGATCGGGGCGTTGAAGCTCGGATCGTCGAGCTTGAGCGAGATATAGGGCTCGCCGTCGCCGGAGACCGCATTCCAGCCCGCGCCGACTTCGGCGCCGTTGCCGGTGACGCGGAAGTCCGGTGCGTCGCGCGAGACACGCTCGATCGGTTGCAGGCGGGCCTGGAAGCGGACGCTGAGGGTGCGCACATTGCCGACGATGCCGTTGCCGTTGCTCTTGAATTCGCCGATGACAGCCATGGTGGGATCCTTTCCGGTTTGCTCGGGCCGCGCCCGTCGCGGCCTCGATGGCGGTGTCAGGACCGGGGGCGATCGAGCCCGCACCCACCGGGGTCCCTGTTGCGCTCGCGCAATGGGGTGGTTCTTGGGGCCGCAACGCAGTGGAGGGCGGCCGATCCCGGCTTTTTTGCTTCGCGCTGCAAAGGCGGCGCAGCCGCCGGCGGAAAAAAGCCGGGACCGGCCGTTGCGGATGGGCGATCGAGACGAGGTCGTCCCCCGGTCACGCCCAATCCATCGAGACCGCATGGGGCGCAACCGTGACGCAAACAGGAAGGAGCCCGAACTGCCCCTTCATCGCCGGAGTTCAAGGGATGCGCCGACCTCGACAACATCGTCAGCCCTGTTCGGCACTGTCCGCGCCGATCTTGCCTGRTCCGTTCCGCCAACGTCTCCAGCCACGCCATGCCGCACCGCCCCGGATCGCGAGGRTCCGGGATGGCTGCGCCACGAATGATCTCCGAAATCGGCAGAGCCGGCATCTCCGCCAGCGCCACCCAAGCAGCGTCAAGCCRCCGCATTCGGTGGTGCCCGCGCCCCGACGGGATCGGCTGGCTCTCGAGATCGGCAGCCAACCATCGCAGGCCGCTCCACAGGCCAACCCGCTGCCACGTGGGGGACGGAGCGCGCCATGGCGAGCTCGCCTGGCGG
>NZ_JBFRDQ010000186.1:0-7844 GCF_052113865.1 Allobosea sp. TAB14
ACCATCGCCCGCGAGGAGATCTTCGGCCCCGTGCTGTCGATCCTGCCCTACAAGAGCGACGACGAGGTCGTCTCGCGCGCCAACGACACGCCCTATGGCCTGGCTTCCTATGTCCAGTCCGGCTCCCAGGAGCGCGCGCGCAAGATCGCCTCGCAGATGCGCTCGGGCAATGTCTACATCAACTACCCGGCCTGGGACGCCGGCGCGCCCTTCGGCGGCTACAAGCAGTCCGGCAACGGCCGCGAATACGCCGATTTCGGCCTCGAGGAGTTCCTCGAGATCAAGGGCACGGTCGGCTACGCCGCGGCCTGATCGGATCGCGACCCGATAGGCAACGAGGCCCGGTGGACGCAATGCCACCGGGCCTTCATCTTATCCGCCATTCAATCGATTGAGAGGCACGCCATGGTCAATCCGAACCGCTATGACGCCATGCGCTACAACCGCTGCGGCCGCAGCGGACTGATGCTGCCGGCGCTTTCGCTCGGCCTCTGGCAGAATTTCGGCGAGACCGGTGCCCGTGCCAATATGCGCGAGATCTGCCGCACGGCCTTCGACCTCGGCATCACCCATTTCGACCTCGCCAATAATTACGGTCCGCCCCCCGGCTCTGCCGAGACCGCGTTCGGCGAAATCCTCAGCCAGGACTTCGCCGGCTATCGCGACGAGCTGGTGATCTCGACCAAGGCCGGCTACCGGATGTGGCCCGGCCCCTATGGCGAATGGGGCAGCCGCAAATACCTGATCTCCAGCCTCGACCAAAGCCTGAAGCGGATGAAGCTCGACTATGTCGACATCTTCTACTCGCACCGCTTCGACCCGCACACGCCGCTGGAGGAGACGATGGGGGCGCTCGACGCCATCGTCCGCCAGGGCAAGGCGTTCTATGTCGGCCTCTCCTCCTACAACTCGAAGCGCACGCAGGAGGCGGTCGCGATCCTGCGCCGGCTCGGCACGCCCTGCCTGATCCATCAGCCAAGCTATTCGATGCTCAACCGCTGGATCGAGGAGGACAAGCTGCTCGATACGCTCGATGCCGAGGGTATCGGCTCGATCGTGTTCTCGCCGCTGGCGCAGGGCATGCTGACGGACAAGTACCTGAAGGGTGTGCCGGCCGGCAGCCGCGCCGACAAGAAGGCGCCATCCTTCCGCGAAGGCTTCCTCAGCGACGACAACATCAAGCACATCGCGGCGCTGAACGAGATCGCAGCCGCGCGCGGCCAGAGCCTCGCCCAGATGGCGATCGCCTGGGTGCTGCGCGGCGGGCGCGTGACCTCGGCGCTGATCGGCGCGAGCCGGCCCGAGCAAGTGACGGATTGCGTCGCGGCGCTAGGGAACACCGAGTTCACGGTTGAGGAGCTGGCAGCCATCGACAAGCATGCGGTCGATGGCGGGATCAATATCTGGGCGGCTTCGGCGGAGCGGTAGACTCAGCCGTCATGCTCGGGCTTGACCCGAGCATCTCTCAAACCAGAGCCCTCTCGTCCCGAGGTTCTCGGGTCGCCGCTATGCGGCGCCCGAAAATGACGGCCTTGGTCAATCCTCCTCCGGCGCCGCCGCGATCGGCAAGGCGCTGGAGCGCTTCACCTGACCCAGCGCGAAGCTCGACTCGATCGAGGCGACGCCGTCGAGGCGGGTGAGCTTGTCCTTGAGGAAGCGCTCATAGGCCGGCAGGTCGCGGACCACGATGCGCAGCAGATAGTCGCGCTGTCCGGTCATCAGATAGCAGTCGACCACCTCGGGCCAGCGCGCCACGGCCTGCGAGAAGCGGTCGAGCTCGTCCTCGCGCTGGCGTTCCAGCCTGATCGAGACGAAGACGCTGATCGGCAGGCCGACCTTGGTCTGGTCGATGATCGCGGCATAGCCCTGGATGACGCCCGCCTCTTCGAGGATGCGGATGCGCCGCGCGCAGGGCGAGGCGGAGAGGCCGACCCGCTCGGCCAATTCCTGCACCGAGAGGCGCGAATTGGTCTGCAATTCCGCGATGATCTTGCGGTCGAGCGCATCGAGGCGCGGGCGGGCCATCCTTGTCCTCCGGCGGATCAGTCTCCGCCGTTCTACAGGACGGCGAGCATTCCGCCATCGACATAGATGATCTGGCCGTTGACGTAGTCGGAGGCCGGCGCGGCGAGGAAGACGGCGGCSCCGAYMAGYTCCTCCGGCYTGCCCCAGCGCYTGGMCGGSGTGCGGCCCTTGACCCAGGCGTCGAAGGTCGGGTTCTCGATCAGCGCCTGGTTCATGTCGGTCAGCATGTAGCCGGGGCCGATGGCATTGGCCTGGATGCCGTGCTCGGCCCATTCGGCGGCCATCACCTGGGTCAGCATCTTGATGCCGCCCTTGGCGACCGTATAGGGCGCGACGGTGGCCCGGGCCAGCGCTGAGGTCAGCGAGCCGATGTTGATGACCTTGCCGTGGCCGCGCGCGATCATGCGCTTCGCGGCTTCCCGGCCGATGACGAAGGCCGAGGTCAGGTTGGTGTCGATGACCCGCTGCCAATCGGCCGTCGCCAGCTCGACCATCGGCTTGCGAAACTGGATGCCGGCATTGTTGACGAGGATGTCGACCGCGATGCCGGCGGCGTCGAAGCCGGCGAAGGCCTTGACGACTTCATCCTCGGAGGTGACGTCGAAGGGCGCGGCATCGGCCTCATGGCCGGCCTGACGCATCTCCTTGACGGCGGTCGCGACCCGTTCCGCATCCGTGCCGTTGACGAGAATGCGGGCGCCGGCCGCCGCCAGCCCCTCCGCCATGGCGCGGCCGAGCCCGCGAGAAGAACCGGTGACGAGGGCCGTGCGGCCGGTGAGATCGAAGAGGGGATTGGTCATTACGTCATCTCAGAGGCTGGAGCGGCGGACCGTCAGGTCCGAGCGCTCGAACACCGCCGGCAGCAATTCGACGCCGAGGCCCGGAGCCTCCATCGGGTAGACATAGCCACCCTCGATCCGCGGCATCTCGGTGACCAGCTCCTTGTACCAGCCGGTGTAGAAGGCGCGTACCGATTCCTGGATCAGCGTATTGGGCTGGCTGAAGGAGGCGTGGATCGCCGCGATGAAGCCGACCGGGCCGATGCAGTCATGCGGCGCGAAGGGGCGGTGATAGGTCTCCGCCATCGCCGCGATCTTGCGGCCCTCGGTGAGCCCGCCGGTCCAGCACAGATCGGCCATCACGACATGCATCGCGTCGCGGTCGAGCATGTCCTTGTAGGGGAAGCGCGAGCCCAGCGTCTCGCTCGCGGTCACCGAAACGGTGGTCGAGCGGGCGAATTCGGCCAGCGCCTGCGGCGAGTTCATCCGGATCGGATCCTCATACCAGCTCGGCTCGTATTGCTCGAGCACGCGGGCGATCTTGATCGCGGTCGGCAGGTTCCAGAGCGAGTGGAACTCGACCATGATTTCCATCTTGTCGCCGACGGCCTTGCGGATCTTCTCGAAGGGCTCGCAGGCCTTGCGCATCTGGTCGGGCGTGATGAACAGGCCCTGGTTCTCGATCGCCGGGGGATCGAAGGGCCAGATCTTCATCGCGGTGATGCCGCTTTCGAGCAGGCTTTCGGCGACCTCGTCGGCACGGGTCATGAAGCCGTGCAGGTCCTCATAGGGGCCCTCGGAGTGCCCGAAATTCCAGGTCGAGACCGGCTTGATGTTGTGCGAGCGGACATATCCATAGCCGGCACAGGTGTTGTAGATGCGCTGCTTGTCGCGGCAGAGGCCGCCCAGCATCTGGTGGATCGGCTGGCCGCAGACCTTGCCGAAGATGTCCCAGAGCGCGATGTCGACGGCCGAGGTCGCGCGCGATTCCGCACCCGTCGAGGCCTGCGCCATCGGCAGGTTGGTCATCTCCTTGTGTAGCGCCTCGATATGCAGCGGGTTCTTGCCGAGGAGCCGCATGGCGAGCGTGTCGTGGAGATGGGCCTCCACCGAGGCCGCGCCGTAGAAGGTCTCGCCGAGGCCGATCACCCCCGCATCGGTGTGCACGCGCACCCAGAGGACATTGGCGAACTCCTCGGTCCGCAACGTCTCGATCGCTGTGATTTTCAAAGTCCGCCTCCCTGGCGAGGGCTGGCTTCGACTTTGGTCGTGCCCTCCCATCCTTTACCCGCGCTTCCGTCGGCCTAGGATGGCGACGGAGCGTGCCGACCATAAGAGCGCTTGTAAAATATCACAACATGTTTATCGTCGCCGGCAAGCATGGGCCGGCAAGAGCCCGCTGTGGAGGAAACATGGCAAGACGCAAGGAGGAGCCGAAGCTCGCCGAGCTCGATGCGCTCGAGCCGCTGCCGCGCCGCAACCGCCTGAACTTCTTCGAACTGGCTTATGAACGCATCGAGTCGATGCTGATCGATTGCCAGCTCAAGCCCGGCCGCCTGCTGACGATGCAGGATCTGCAGGATCTGACCGGCTTCGGCCGCACCCCCGTCCACCACGCCGTCAACCGGCTCGCGGCGGACACGCTGATCAATATTCGCCCCCGGCATGGGCTCCAGATCGCGCCGATCGACCTGGCGCGCGAACGCGTGCTGCTCAAGCTGCGCGGCGATCTCGAGCGCTTCGTCGCGCGGCTCGCCGCCGAGCGCGCCGGGCCGACCCACCGCAACCAGATGCTGCATATGGCCCGRCTGCTCCGCGACCGCCGCGAGGAGCTGACGCTCGCCGAATTCAACAGCCTCGACCGGCGCATCGACCAGATGATCCTGGCGGCGGCGGGCGAGCCTTTCCTCGAGCATACGCTGAGGCCGCTGCACACCATCTTCCGACGCATCGGCTTCATCCATCACAGCTACATGCCCGGCCAGCACAATCTGGACGGGACCATCGACCACCATCTTGCCCTGCTCAACGGCATCGCCTCGTCGCAGGCCGAGCGCGCCATCGCCGCCTCCGAAAAGCTGATCGCCTTCGTCGACACCATGTTCGACGAGATGGAGGAGAACATCGATCCCTCCCTGCTCGACTGCAGCGTCGAGCCGCTCCTGTCCCACTGAACTCCCGAACCGCCGGACATCCGAGACCATGCGCATCATCTTCCACGGCGAAAACGCCGCCAGCTTCAGCCACGGCTTCGCCGACCTGCTCGGCGGGCCGGCCGAGATCCAATTGCTGCCGGATGTGCTGGAGACCGAGGCGGAGCAGGCGGCCTATGCGCAGGCGCAGGCCATCATCGGCGTGAAGTTCGACGCGAGCCTGCCGGTGCCGGCGGGGCTCAAGCTCTTCCATGTGCCGGGCGCCGGCTACGATGCCGTCAATCTCGACCTGCTGCCGGCTTCCGCCGCCGTATGCAACTGCTTCGGCCACGAGCAGGCCATCGCGGAATATGTGATGAGCGCCCTCCTCGCCCGCGCGATCCCGCTCGCCGACGCCGACCAGCGGCTGCGCCAGGGCGACTGGGCCTATTGGGCCGGCGCGCCGGAGCGGGTGCATGACGAGATCGCCGGCCGGACCATCGGCCTCCTCGGCTTCGGCCATATCGGCAAGGCGATCGCCGCCCGAGCCAAGGCCTTCGAGATGCAGGTGCATGTCGCCAACCGAAGCCCGGTCGCGCCCTCGCCCCTCGTCGACCGCGCCTTCACCCTCGACCAGCTCGCTGCCTTCTGCGGCTCGGTCGATGTCGTCGTCGTCTCGGTGCCGCTGACGGAGGAGACCAAGGGCATCGTCGGCGCCGCAGCCTTCGCGGCGATGCGGCCCGACGCCGTCGTGGTCAATGTCGGGCGCGGGCCGACCATCGACGAAGAGGCGCTTTACGACGCCCTGAAGAGCCGCCGCATCGGCGGCGCGATCATCGACACCTGGTACCGTTATCCACAGGCTGGGGATGCCACGCCGCTGCCGTCGAAACTGCCTTTCCACGAGCTTTCAAACGTTTTAATGACCCCGCATATGTCCGGCTGGACCAGCGGAACGATCCGGCGGCGCCAGGCGGTCATTGCTGGTAACATCAGGCGCCGTTTCTCCGGCGAGCCGCTGGAGAACGTCGTCCGAAGGGGACAGTGAACCGAGAGGCATAACCACTTCTCGCCCATCAACCGGCCACAAGAAGCCGGGGACCAATCAGCGCGAATGCACCACAACGGGAGACGTCCAGTGAATATCCTCAAGCGTATCAAGATCGCCGGCGTGGCTCTCGCGCTCGGCGCCGGCATGCTCGCGGCGAGCCAGGCCTCGGCCCAGACGGTCACCGACATCATCAAGCGCGGCTCGGTCAAGATCGGCGTGCTGATCGGCGCCCCGCCCTATGGCTCGGTCGACTCGCAGGGCAACGCCATCGGCTATGACGCCGACGTCATCGCGCTGATCGGCAAATATCTCGGCGTCAAGGTCGAGATGGTGCAGCTCACCCCGCCGGCCCGCATCCCGGCGCTGGAGGCCAACAAGGTCGACTTCCTCGTCGCCACGCTGGCGCCCACGCCCGAGCGCGCCAAGGCGGTGATGTTCTCCATCCCCTACAGCGCCTTCCAGACCGGCATCTACGCCAAGAAGAACGTCCCGATCAAAACCTGGGACGACCTCAAGGGCCGCAAGGTCGGCGTCAACCGCGGCTCCAGCGTCGAGCGCGAGTTCACCAGCCGCGAGAAGGAGCTGAACCTCACCATCCTGCGCTTCGAGGACGACGCCACCACCATGCAGGCGCTGTTCTCCGGCCAGGTCGAGGCCATCGCCGGCCCCGACGCCCAGGCCAACGCCGCCATGAAGGCGCGCGGCGAGACCGAGACCGAGCTGAAGTTCGTGTTCGGCGTGCAGCCGAACTCGATGACCATGCGCAAGGACGCCTGGGAGCTGCGCCAGTGGCTCAACAACTTCATCTACTACGTCAAGCAGAACGGCGAGCTCGACGCGATCGCGCAGAAGTGGGTCGGCAGCCCGCTGCCGCCGCTGCCGACCTTCTGATCCAACCCTCCGATCGGACCTGCCGGCGCGCCTGAGCGCGCGCCGGCGACCCTCGACCTCGCAGGCCGAAGGAGCGCGCCGTTGCTCTTCCAAGACGTCCTTTCCAAATGGCCGATGATCCTGCACGGGGTCTGGCTCACGATCGCGCTGTCCTTCGTCGCGATCGCGCTCGGCCTCGTCCTGGCGACGGGCATGACCGCGCTGCGCAGCCTCGCGGGCAGCTGGGCCGGCTATCTCGTCGACGCCTATGTCGAGCTGATGCGCAACACGCCCTTCCTGGTGCAGCTCTTCATGATCTTCTTCGGGCTGCCGCAGTTGGGTATCCGCCTGAACGGGCTCGAAGCCTCCGTTCTGGCGATGACGCTCAATCTCGCCGCCTACGCCACCGAGATCATCCGGGCCGGCGTCGATTCCATCCATAAATCGCAGATCGAGGCCGGTCTCGCGCTCGCAATGACCAAGTGGCAGGTGCTGAAGCATGTCATCCTGCAGCCGGCCTTCGCCCGCGTCTGGCCGGCGCTGTCGAGCCAGTTCGTGCTGATGATGCTGGCCTCCAGCATCTGCTCCTTCGTCTCGGTGCAGGAATTGTCCGGAACGGCGGCGATCATCGAGCAGGACACGTTCCGCTCGTTCGAGACCTATATCGTCGTCACCGTGCYCTACCTCGTGCTGGCGCTCTCCTTCAAACTCTTCCTGAACTGGCTCGGCCGAAAGCTCTTCCCGCAGGTGTCGGGCCTTGCCCGCCTCACCGAAGCGCATGGGGAGGCCGCCTGATGCAGACCTTCGGTTGGCCCGAGGCCTATTTCATCCTGCGCTCCGCCGGCTGGACGCTGGCTCTCACCGCGATCGCCTTCTTCATCGGCAGCATCATCGGCGGCGTCTTCGCGATCATGCGCCTGTCGCGGCTCCGGTGGCTGCGCCGCTTCGCCGCCAGCTACATCCTGGTGATCCAGTCGATCCCGGTGC
>NZ_JBFRDQ010000187.1:0-11190 GCF_052113865.1 Allobosea sp. TAB14
CTCGCCCACGAGCACGACATCTCGACGCGGCTGCGGATCTGCCACTTCCTCGCCCAGGCCGCCCATGAGACCGACGGCTTCCGCACGCTGGAGGAATATGGCGGCGCGAGCTACTTCCTGCGCTATGAAGGCCGGCAGGACCTCGGCAACACCCAGGCCGGCGACGGCATCCGCTATCACGGCCGCGGTATCTTCCAGCTCACCGGTCGCGCCAATTACCGCCGCTTCGGAGAGATCATCGGCATCGACCTCGAAGCCGAGCCGGAGCGCGCCAAGGAGCCGGACATCTCGCTCCTCGTTGCCTTCGCCTATTGGAGCGAGCGCGCGATCAACAACGCCGCTGACGCCGACGACGTCGCCGCCGTCACGAAGCTGATCAACGGCGGCCGCAACGGGCTGGCGGAACGAACGCGTTATTTGGAAAAGGCGAAGGGGATTTGGGTGTGATCCCCTGCGCACGCGTCATTCTCGGGCGAAGCGAAGCGCAGACCCGAGAATCTCGTGACCAGAAAGCTGGTTTCGGAGATGGTCGGGTCAGGCTCGACCATGACGGCAGGCGGTAGCCGCTCAACCGTGCCCCGCCTTCAGCGCCTGGTCGAAATCGGCGTAGAGATCCTCGACATCCTCGATGCCGGTCGACAGCCTGAGCAGGTCCGTCGGGCAGGGCGAGCCGGCGCCCTCGATCGAGGCGCGATGCTCGATCAGGCTTTCGACGCCACCGAGCGAGGTCGCCCGCTTGTAGAGCTCGACATGCGCCGCCGTCTTGATCGCCGCCTGTTCGCCGCCCGTGACCTGGACCGAGAGCATGAAGCCGAAGCCGTTCTCCATCTGCCGCGCCGCGATGTCGTGGCCGGGATGCTGCGGCAGGCCGGGATAGAGCACGCGCGCCACCAGCGGATGCGCCGAAAGCCGCTGCGCCAGCGCCATGGCCGAAGCCGACTGGCGCTCCTGCCGGACATGGAGCGTGCGCATGCCGCGCATCAGCAGATAGGCCTCGAACGGCCCGAGGATGCCGCCCTGCCCCCTCCGCACCGTCTTGATGCGGCTCCAGAATTCATCATCCTCGCGGGCGCAAAGCGCGCCGGCGATGACATCGGAATGGCCGTTCAGCACCTTCGTCGCCGAATGCATGACGATGTCGGCRCCGAGCGTCAGCGGCCGSGTATGSACCGGSGASGCGCAGGTCGAATCGACCGCGAGCTTSGCMCCGGCCKYRTGSGCGATCTCGGCGRCGSCGGCGATGTCGGTGATSGTCCAGAGCGGGTTGGAGGGCGTCTCGGCCCAGATGAGCTTGGTCACGCCGGGCTTCACGGCGACCTTCAGCGCGGCGAGATCGTCGGTCTCGACGAACTCGACATTCAGGCCCCAGCGCTTCGCCTCGGTCATCAGCCAGTTGCGCAGCGCCCAGTACATCACCTTGGAGGCGACGACATGGTCGCCGGGCGAGAGCGCCAGGAACACGGCCGTCGCCGCCGCAGAGCCCGAACCGAACAGCAGCGCCCCGCCCTTGGCCTCCTCCAGCATCGCGAGCAGGCTTTCGGCCTCGCGTGTCGTCTCATTGTCCGGCCGCCCGTAGATGAAGCCGGTCGAATAGCCGTTGTCCTCGTCGCGGATATAGGTCGTCGCGACATGGATCGGCGGCACCACAGCCTTGGTGACGGGATCGATCTTTCCCATGGCCTGCGCCGTGAGGCTCCGCGGGCTCCAGCTCTTCGTGCTCATTGTCTCTCCGGGCCTTCCTGCTTTGCGCGGCGCTCTCGCCTATATCGACGGCTGACCACACTCTAGCGCGCGATCGTAATTTTAATTGGCGTTTTTCGCCGGCAAGCGACTATTTTCGCCACCAGAGGAACCATTGTGACGAAAATCGCCGATCTCGACCGCTTCGATCATGCGCTGCTGGAGGAAATGCAGCGCGACAACCAGACCCCGGCGCGCATCCTGGCCGAACGGGTCGGGCTGTCGCAAAGCGCCGTGCTGCGCCGGTTGCGCCGGCTGCGGGCGGAGAAGATCATCACCGCGGACGTCTCGGTCGTGAGCCCGGCCGTGCTCGGCGTGCCCGTCACGATCCATGTGCTGGTTTCGCTGGTGCAGGGCTCGCAGCTCGCCGACGCATTCGCGCGCAAGCTGGGTTCGCGCCCCGAGATCAGGCAGGCATCCTATGTGACCGGAGGCGCCGATTTCGTGCTCCAGCTTCAGGTGGAGAGCATGGAAGCCTATGCCGCCTTTGCCCGCGAGGTCTTCCACGACGATCCCAATGTCGCGTCCTTCTACACCTATGTCGCCATGCGCGAAGTGGTCGGCCCGCTGCGGAAAGGCCCACAGGAACGTCGCGCCTCCCCGCTGCCGAGGCGCACCTCATAGGACAGTCGTTAAGACGCTCGCCTACCCGATCGAACGCTCGATCACCTTCAGCACCGTGGCGCGCAGCTCGGCGATGGTGAAGGGCTTGGTCATCACCTCCTCCACGATCGCCTCAAGGCTCTTCGCCCGCTCGCGCTGCTCGGCATAGCCGGTCATCAGCATGATGGTCAGCTCCGGRAACTSCTGYTTGGCGGCRAGCGCSAGCGCRATSCCGTCCATCAGCGGCATGCGGATATCGGTCAGCAGCAGGTCGAAATGGCCCTGCTCGGCGATGAGGATGTCGAGCGCCTCGGCTCCGTCCGCAGCGGTGATGCAGGTGTGACCATCCATGCCGAGCCCGCGCGCGACCAGCGCGCGCAACGGCTCCTCGTCATCGACGACCAGAATACGCGACATGGCAGTTCCTCAGATGCCCGGCAGACCGGCCTGATCCTCGGTTTCGATGACGCCGACGAAGGGCAGTTGCCGATAGGAATGGGCGACATCCATGCCGTAGCCCACGACGAAATAATCCGGACATTCGAAGCCGACATGATCAGCCACGATGTTGACGGCGCGCTTGTTCGGCTTCTCCAGCAACACGGCGGTCGAGACCGAGCGGGCGCCGCGCGCCGCCAGCAGATCCTTGGCGAAGGCGAGCGTGCGGCCGGATTCGAGGATGTCGTCGACCAGCAGCACGTCGCGCCCGCGCACCTCGCTCTGCACGTCGCGCAGGATTTCGACCTGGCCGGTGGAGACGGTCCCCGTCCGGTAGCTCGACAGGTGGATGAACTCGACCTGGGGCGCGAGGCCGACACGATGCATGGCGCGGATCAGATCGGCGGCAAACATGAAGCTGCCCTTGAGGACGGCGACGACGAGCAAGTCCTTCGGCTGGCTGTCGGCGACCGCCTGCGCGATCTCCGCATTGCGCTGCGCGATCGCAGCCTCGTCATAGAGCACCCTGATCCGCCGTTCCGGCATAATGACTCCTGCTTTCGTGACTTATGGCCGCGAAGGTTCCCGCGCAGGGCTTGCGCCGAGAACGTTCGCGGCGGGTTGATATCGTACGTTCGGGCCGCCGCAAACCGCAGGGCGGGGGCATCGTTGCAAGATTAATGCGCGCTCGCGATATTGGCCGTGCCCGCCGTGGAAGTGAAGCGCACCTGCACCGAGCGCCCCTTTTCCGGCGGGGACGCCAGCCTTGCGCGGAAGCGCATCAGCTCGGCCGGCTCCAGCACGCCGCGCGGCGGCTCCGTGGTCCAGCTATAGAGGGTCTGCCCGGCCTCGTCCTTTACCGAAACCTGGATCGGCCCGGCGGCACGACCGGCGGCGGCTCCTCCTCAGGCACGCCCGCCTCGCCCGCCGTGGCGTCCTCGGCAACGACTGCGGCGATCTCCACCTCGATCGCGGCTGCTCGCTCCAGCTCCTCGGCCAGCAGGGCCTGCGTCTCCTCGACGCTCGGCGCCGGCGGCATCTCGCTCGCCGCATCGACATGCCACAGCGTCTTGCATTGAGCGCAGCGCACCTTGCGCCCGCCCGGCCCCAGTTTGGCCGCGTCGAGCTCATACTGACTGGCGCAGGAGGGACAGACGATCAGCATGAAGGCAGCGTGGTTTCCTGCGATGAACGGCACCGGCAGTCGGCGCCGAGTCTTTCCGGGCCTTTCGCCGGCGGCAAGCCACGGCGAAGCATTGCTTCGGCCAACCGAGGCAACCGGCTTCATTGACGCGATTTATGGTTAACGTCGCGTGAAGAATCTTGGGGGCATGTTGACGCGTGCGCAGCGGCTCGGTGCGCCGCCGCTTACGATATAGCATTGCTGCGCCGGCCGGGATTTCTGCCGGCCGTGCGCTATGGGACGAGGAAGACGGCTTGGTTCGTTTCGAGAATGTCGGCCTGCGTTACGGCATGGGCCCGGAGGTGCTGAAGGACATCAACTTCAGCATTGCGCCGCGCTCGTTCCAGTATCTGACCGGGCCGTCCGGCGCCGGCAAGACGACGCTGATGCGCCTCATCCTGATGGCGCTGAAGCCGACGCGCGGCCTCGTCAACCTTTTCGGGCAGGATGTCTCGCGCCTCGACGGATCGACGCTGACGGCCTTCCGCCGCCGCATGGGCGTGGTCTTCCAGGATTTCCGCCTGCTCGACCATCTCACCGTCTACGAGAATGTCGCGCTGCCGCTGCGCGTGCTCGGCAAGGAAGAGGCGAGCTATCGCGCCGAGGTCGTCGAGCTTCTGCGCTGGGTCGGCCTCGGCGAGCGCATGCATGCCGTGCCGGCGGTTCTCTCCGGCGGCGAGAAGCAGCGCGCGGCCATCGCCCGCGCCCTGATCGCGCGGCCCGAGCTGCTCCTGGCCGACGAGCCGACCGGCAATGTCGATCCCGGCCTCGGCCGCCGCCTGCTGCGCCTGTTCATGGAGTTGCAGCAGCTCGGCACCGCCGTGATCATCGCGACCCACGACCTCAACCTCATGGACATCTACGACGCGCCGCGTCTCGTCCTGGCCGACGGGCATCTGCATGTCGATGCCTGAAGCCATCGAATACGACCACGAGGCACGCGAGGAGAAGGCCCTGCCGACCAATCTCCGGCGCGGCCAGCCGCTCGTGCCGGTCGACACGGTGGCCGGCCGCGCGCTGATGGCCGTGATCGCGATCCTGACCTTTCTCGCCGCGCTGAGCGCCGGGGCGGCCGTGCTCGCCGCGCGCGCCTCCGACCAGTGGCGCGGCGCCGTCTCCGACGAGATGACCATCCAGATCCGCCCGGAGGCGCGCCGCAACATCGAGGAAGACGTCGCCAAGGCCGTGGCGATGGCCCAGGCGCTCGACGGCATCGAGAGCGTGCGTGCCGTGCCCAAGGCGGAATCCGACAAGCTGCTCGAACCCTGGCTCGGCACCGGCCTCGACCTCGTCGAATTGCCGGTGCCCCGGCTCATCGTGCTGAAGCTCAAGCCCGGCGCCTCTCCCGACATCGCCCGCTTCGGCCCGGCCCTGCGCAACGAGGTGTCGACGGCGATCCTCGACGATCACCGGGTCTGGATCAGGCGGCTTTCGGCGATGGCGAGYACGATCATCGTCTCCGGCTTCGTCATCGTGCTGCTCGTGCTGACGGCGGCGGCGCTGGCCGTCGCCTTCGCGACGCGGGGCGCCATGGCGGGCAGCCGCGAAAGCGTCGAGGTGCTGCATTTCGTCGGCGCCGGCGACGATTTCATCGCGCGCGAGTTCCAGAGCCGCTTCATCCGGCTCGGCCTGCGCGGCGGCGCGATGGGCGGCCTCGCCGCCATCGTCGCGATCGCGCTTCTGGGCTTCGTCTCGTCCTTCTGGTCGACCGCGCCGGAGGCGGAGCAATTGCAGGCCCTGTTCGGCGCCTTCGAGATCGGCTGGGCCGGCTATGCCGCGGTCGTGCTCGTCGCCCTGGTCGTCGCCGCCATCGCCGGGCTCGTCTCGCGCTTCACCGTGCGCCACTACCTGAAGGTGCTGGCATGACGACGCGGCGCAACGACAATTTGCCTCGTGCCGCCGTTATGCCCGATTGGCCGGTTAGGTTCGCGCCATGGCCATGATTGGCAGCAGCAACGACCATCTCGCGGTGGGCGCTACGGTGACGTCCGTTTCACGCGGCGGGCTGTCGCGTCGTCGTATCCTGGCGCTCGCGGCCATCGCGACCACCACCCTCGGTGCGGTCCTTTTCGTCTGCGGCTATGCCCGCTTCGCGGCCGGGATCGAGGCCCGTGAGCCGGTCGCGACACCGCAGACCGATGCGATCGTCGTCGTCACCGGCGGCTCGCAGCGCATCGGCGACGCCATCGGCCTGCTCGGAGCCGATCGCGGCGCGCGCCTCCTCATCAGCGGCGTCAACGAGAAGACCAGCCGCGAGGAGCTCGCCCGGCTCAACCCGGCATCGCGTGACCTGCTCGCCTGCTGCGTCGATCTCGACTACCGCGCGCGCAATACCATCGGCAACGCGATCGAGACCCGCCGCTGGGTGCGCCGGCACGGCTTCCGCTCGCTGCTGGTGGTGACGTCGAACTATCACATGCCGCGCACCTTGGCCGAGTTTTCCCATGCCATGCCGGGCCTGCGTTTTATCGCCCATCCCGTCGTCACCGATCAGCTCGACACCGCGGGCTGGTGGTACCGCTGGTCGACGATCAGGCTGCTCGCCCCGGAATACGTCAAATATCTCGTGGCGCGGCTGCGCAGCTTCGTCGAGGACGACCCGGAATATTCCCGGCTTTCGGTCATCATCGGCGGCCGCAAGCCGGTCTCGCCGAAGCCGGCCGAAGTCCTGGGCCCGGAGGCCGAAAGGCGCTCGCATCTGCGCGGGGCCACCCATCGCGACGGCTGAGTGACTCCTCGAAAGCCTCCTGAGTCCTCATCCTGAGGAGCCATTCCGCGGCTCCTCAGGATGAGGACTGTGTTTCCGACACGGCCCGAGACAATTCCAAGTCCGCAAGCGCTTGACCGGCGCCGCGTCTCGGGCTCATTGCGGGCCCATGCTGATCCTGCGCTCGCTCGCCTTCAACGTCCTGTTCTATGCCAATCTCATCCTCTGGCTGATCTTCGTGGTGTTGCCGGCGCTGCTGCTCCCGCAGGCGGTGCTTCGGAACGTCGCCGCGGCCTGGTCGCACAGCTCGCTCTGGCTGATGCGCGTCGTCGCCGGCACGCGCTACGAGATCATCGGGCGCGAGAACATTCCCGAAGGCGGGTTGATGGTCGCCGCCAAGCACCAGTCCTTCTGGGAGACCTTTACCCTCTTCACCCTCTTTCCGGACCCGGTCTTCATCCTGAAGCGGGAACTGATGCGCATCCCGGTCTTCGGCTGGTGCCTCGCCAAGCTCAGGATGATCCCGGTCGATCGCGGCGCCCGCGCCCGCGCGCTCAAGGACGTCACGCGCCTCGCCAAGATCGAGCTGGGCCAGAAGGGCCGCCAGCTCCTGATCTTTCCGGAGGGGACCCGCCGCCCGCCCGGCGCGCCGCCGGCCTACAAATTCGGCGTCGCCCATCTCTATGCCGAGATGGGCGTGCCCTGCCTGCCTGTCGCGGTGAATTCGGGCCTGTATTGGCCGCGCCGACAGTTTCTGCGGCGCCCGGGGACGATCCGGCTGGAGATCCTGCCGCCGATCATGCCTGGCCTCGACAAGACGAGCTTCCAGCACGAATTGCAGGAGCGCATCGAGACGGCCAGCGACCGGCTGCTCGCCCAGGGCCGCGCCGAGCTGGCCGCCCGCGGCCTGGATCCGCTCGCGAACTCCTGACATATCCTGACAGCAGCATCGCCTCGCCCGAACCGGGCCCGGTTGACTTATCCCCGAAGCGTTCCCATTTTGTTCCTATTGCAGGAGGAACGAATATGGCTGCCCTCGCCTATCGCTTCACCCCGGACCTGTTCGATGAACCGGCCCCGGCGCCGGAGACAGTGGCCCGCGAGATGCCGTTGCGCAGCACGGCTGCGCTGAGCGAGCGTCGCTTCACCGCCTGGCGCGGCCGCTCGGGCCGGCGCTATGTCGCCTCGGTCTTCGCCGCCGACGACACCCACCCCCTGAGCTTCACCGATGCGGTGCTGCTCGCCGTCTCGGCCGAACGGCAGATCATCGCGGCCCGCGATTCCGGTCCCTTCGGCGTCGAGGCCGCGCTGGCACGCTGGCAGCGCGCCGTCTCCGAGGCTGGCGCGAAGGAGATCCACGTCCATCTCCTCGCGGAGGACGGCGCCAGCCGCCGCGCGGCCCTGCTCGACCTGATGCCCCAGGCGGAAACGGCGGGCTAGCGCATCGGCCCGACCTCACGGCCCCATGATGTGGTTCGGCAGCCAGGTCGTCAGCGGCGGCCAGAGCGTGATCGCGGCCAGCACCACCAGCAGCGGCACGAGCCAGGGCAGGATCGCCTTCGACATCGCCTCGAAGGAGACGTTGGCGATGCGCGTCACCACGAAGAGTACGACGCCGATCGGCRGGTGGATCGTCCCCAGGATCAGGTTCAGGATCATGATGATGCCGAACTGAACCGGGTCGATGCCGAAGCTGTTCGCCGCCGGCACCAGGATCGGGATCAGGATCAGCATCGCCGCCAACGCCTCCATGAAGCAGCCGACGACGAGCAGGATGAGGTTGCAGACCAGCAGGAAGACGAGCGGATGCGCGATCGTCTCGACGATCAGCGGCGTCAGCGTCTGCGGCACGCGCGAGATCGACATGCACCAGCCGAGAGCGCCCGCGGCCATCACCAGCACGGCGACGAGCCCCATCGTCTCGACCGTGTCGATCAGGATCGGCCAGAGCTGCTTCACCTCCAGCGTTCGGTAGACGAAGAAGCCGAGGAAGAGCGCGTAGAGGCAGGCGACGGCCGCCGCTTCCGTCGGCGTGACGAGGCCCGAGAACATGCCGCCCAGGATGATCGGCGGCGTCATCAGCGCGAAGAAGCCGTTCAGGAAGCTGCGGCCGATCTCGCGGAAACCCTTGAACCCTTCCTTCCGGAAGCCCTGTCGCTTGGCGATGAACATCACCATCACCATCAGCGACAAGCCCATCAGGATGCCGGGGATGACGCCGCCGATGAACAGCCGCCCGATCGAGACATCCGCCGTGACGCCGTAGATCACCATCGGCAGCGAAGGCGGGATGATCGGCCCGATCGTCGCCGCCGCGGCGGTGATCGCCGCCGCCGTCTCCGGCCGGTAGCCGGCTTTCTGCATGGCGCGGATCTCGATGGCGCCCGAACCCGCCGCATCCGCCACCGCCGAGCCGACCATGCCGGCGAAGATCATGCTGGTCAGGATCGAGGCATGGGCATAACCGCCGCGCAGCCAGCCGATCACCGAGGTCGCGAAAGCGACGATGCGGTCGGTGATGCGCGCCGCCGCGAGGATGTTGCCCATCAGGATGAAGAGCGGCGCCGCGACGATCGGGAAGGAGTTCATCGCCTGCGCCATCTTCTGCGGCACGATCGAGGCCGAGAGTTCGCCGATCAGCACGAAGGCGAAGGCCGCGAGCCCCATCGAGGCGAAGAGCGGGAAGCCCGCCAGGATCGAGAGCAGCCAGACGGCCGAGATCTTGAAGATCAGCGCGCTCATTCGGCCGGCTCCTGCAGCGTCGCCGCGACCGGCTCATAGGGAGAGGTCCGCCAGTTCATGAGGTTGCCGACGAATTCGGCGAGGCCCTGCAGCATGGTTACGATCCCAGCCAGCACCATCGGCGCGTAGAGCAGGCCCATAGAGAGCGGCACGGTCGTCGCCTCGAGATCGTAATTGGCCTGCACGAGATGGATGGAATACCAGACGGTCAGGCCGCCGAAGACGACCATGGCGAGCTGCATGAGCGCTTCCGCCGAGCGCCATCCCCGCGCCGGCAGCATGTCGTGGAAGAAGCGGATGCGGATATGGGCGCGCCGCCGGCTGGCAAGGATCCAGCCCACGACCGCGACCCACAGCATCAGGAAACGCGAGACCTCGTCGGTCCAGATCAGCGGCTCGCCGACGGCGCGGGTGACGATGCCGAGCGACACCGTGACCAAGAGCGCGACGAGGAGAAGCGCGGCGATCACCTCCATCACCCGGTCGAACAGCCTGGGCCAGAGCGTCATGCGGATTGCCTTTTCTCGATACCTGGAAGCCCGAGCTCAGCCCTCGTCCTGAGGAGCGCTCCTAAGGAGCGCGTCTCGAAGGATGGTCCAGTTGGTTCCGGAGTCTCCGGGAACATCCTTCGAGACGCCGCTTCGCGGCTCCTCAGGATGAGGGCTGAGCACAGGGAAAGGTCACAGCGCCTGGATGCGGTCCCAGAGGCCCTTGCCCCATTTGCTCTCGAACTTGGCCGGGACCGTTGCCAGCACCGGCTTGCGGAAGGCCTCGTTGTCCGGCGTCGTCACCGTCATGCCCTGCTTGCCGAGGCTCTCAGCCAGGCTCTTCTCCTGCTCCAGGATCTCGTTGTCCTGCCAGGCCGCGGCTTTGTCGACGGCGGCGACGATGACGGCGCGATCGGCCTGCGGGATCTTCTGCCAGGCGGCCTCGTTCACGATCACGAGGCGCGGCGTGATGATGTGCGCCGTCAGCACGAGATATTTCTGCACCTCCGCCAACTTGGCCGAGGCGATGGTCGGGAGCGGGTTCTCCTGCCCGTCGACCGCGCCCTGCGACAGCGCGAGGTAGAGCTCGGAGAAGTTCAGCGGCGTCGGCCGTGCGCCCCAGGCCTCGGCCATGGCGCGGAAGGTGTCGACCTCCGGCACGCGCAGCTTGAAGCCCTTCATGTCCTCGACCGAGTTGATCGGCTTCTTGCCGCTGGTGAGGTGGCGCACGCCGTAATAATTGACGCCGATCATGCGCATGCCGCGCTTGGCGACCAGCGCCGCGTTGAGCTCGTCGATCAGCGGGGATTTCAGCGCCCGCGTCATATGCGCCGCGTCCTTCCAGATATAAGGCGCCTCGATGATCGAGAGCTGCGGCACGAACTGGCCGAGCTGCGCCGCGCCTTCCGTCACCATGGTCAGCGCGCCCGATGCGACCGACTCGACCATGTCCCGCGAGGAGCCGAGCTGCCCGTTCGGGAAGGACTGGACATCGATGCGCCCGCCGGTCTTTTCCTTGATCTCGGCGCCGGCCTTCACCGCGCTCTGCGGCGAGGGGTGGGTCGCCGGCTGGCCGTCGGCCCAGCGCAGGACGAGGGCCTGCGCCCGCAGGATCGAGGGGGCGGCGATGGCTGCCGAGCCCGCGGCAGCGGCGGCCAGGAAATCGCGTCTGCTCTGCTTGATCATCTCTGTTTCCTCCGGAGGCGGCCGGTGTTCCGGCTCGTTATGGTCTTCGCTCTCAGTATTGCATCGCCCGCGTCCGGGCGTTGCCGATATGGGTGGCCATCGCC
>NZ_JBFRDQ010000188.1:0-14138 GCF_052113865.1 Allobosea sp. TAB14
TCCCTGGCCAGCGCTTCCTTCGATTCCGCTGCGCCGACGAAGCCGACGGGAATGCCGATCACGGCGGCAGGCCTCGGCGCACCGGCATCGAGCATTTCCAGAAGGCGGAACAGTGAGGTCGGCGCATTGCCGATCACGACGATCGAGCCGGCGAGCCGGGGCTTCCACAGCTCCATCGCGGCGGCGGAGCGGGTCGTGCCCATCCCGGCGGCAAGGGCCGGAACCTGCGGATCGTCAAGCGTGCAGACCACCTCGTTCTGGGCGGGCAGGCGGGCGCGGGTCACGCCATTGGCGACCATCTTGGCATCGCAGAGGATCGGCGCGCCGGCCTTGAGCGCTGTCTGCGCGACATCCGCGAAACCGGCCGACATCTCCACATCCTTGGGCAGGTCGGTCATGCCGCAGGCATGGATCATGCGAACGACGACGCGCTCGGCCGCGCCGCTGAAGCGGGCGAGATCAGCCTCGGCGCGGATGATGGCGAAGGAGCGCTCATAGATCGCCGCCCCGTCCTGAATGTAATCGTATGCCCTGCTCAACCGCGCGGTCCTGTTGAACGCGCGGCCTTGGTCAGGCGCGCGTGAATCTCTTGTCCCGGCTGCAATCGCGTGAGCAGCGCCGAAAGGTCAAGCGTCGCAAGCGGCTTGTCCCGCGTCGTGCCGCCGAGCACGACATCATATTCGCCCCGTCGCCCGACCAGCGTGAGGTCGGCGGCAGCGGGATGGGCGCAGGCCTTGACGCAGCCGGAGACATGCAGGGTCACGCCCTGCGCAAGGAGACCGGCGGCCGCGTCGGCGAGAACGGCCGCATCCGCCATGGTCGGTGCCTCTGCACGCGCGCCTCGGTGCCCGCGCCGAGCTTGTCGAGCGCCGCCGCATCGCAGCGGCCGAAGGGCAGGCCGATGAGCGCCGCGAAACGCTTCCCCGCCAGCTTGAACAGCCCGGCGCGCCGGGGCGGAGGGCGTCGCATCGGCGCGGCGATGTCGGGCAAGGCGGTGAGGCCGGCCAGTGCTTCAGGCGACAGATCGCGCAGGCGGCGGACGCGGTCGGGCGCCGCGCTGCGCAGCTTCGCAAAGCGGCCCAGGATGGTTTCAACCGCTGCGGCAGCGTCACCACCGGGGATCGGGCCGCGCCAGAGGCGATCCGCAAGGCACAGCGCCWCACGCCCGGCTCCGATGCCGACGAGCCGGATATCACAAGCGAACCCATCGAGCGCTTGAGTGCCGCCATCGTCGACGATGACGCAGAGCTTGGCCGGCAAGCCTGGGATCACGCGGGCCTGCCCTTCGATCTGCTCGGCCAGCGCGAAGGCATCGATCAAGCCCCGGCCGTCATTCTCGGGCGGCGCATGGCGCCGAGCCGAGAAACGCGTCGAAGAGATGCTCGGGTCGAGCCCGAGCAGGACGGCCTCGTTGAATCCCGCCAGCGGCGAAACCAGTGTCAGCCGCTGCGGCCCGTCGCCGTCATGTTCATCGACGAGACGCTCCGCCAGCAGGCGCTCGACCAGCGCCGGGTGTCTCTCGGGCTTCACGCCGCGGATCTGCAGATTGGCGCGCGCCGAGATCTCGATCAGCCCATTGCCATGCGCCGCGGCCAGCGCCGCGATCCGCCGTAACTGAACGGGAGTCAGCCTCGCACCCGGCGGATGCAGCCGCACCAGCCAACCGTCGCCGGTCTCCATCGGCCGGAGCGTGCTCGGGCACCAGCCGCGCCTCAGCGCTTCCGCCGACGCCAGCGATTCCTTTCGGGACAGCGCGCTCATTCTGCGGCCTCCCGCGCCAGGAAGGCGCCGACCGAGTTGCGCCGGCTCGTCCAGAGTCCGCGCCGTGCGGCATCGGCGAGCCGGGACCGGATCGAGGCGGCAGCCGGCGCATTGTTGGCTTCGAGCGCCGCCCAGACCTGTGGATCGGCGCAATAGGCCTGGAACACCGCATCGAATAGCCCATCCGCGACAGCATCGGTGCTCGCCGCGAAGACGAAGAGCGTATCGACAGCCTCCGCGAGTTCTGCCGCGCCGCGCCAGCCATGGGCGAGCTGCCCGGCGATCCAGCGCGGATGGGTCAGGCGGCCATAGACGATGCGGCCGATATCCTCGGCCAATGTGCGTGCCTTCGGCGCTTCCGGGTTGGAACTGTCGAGGCTGTAGAGCGCCGGATCGGCGCCGAGCGCCTTCGCCGCCGCCGCGAGCCCGCCGATCACGTCGGCCGCGCTGCTGGCTTCGAGGATGTCGCGTCCGGCGGTGTCGCTGACATGGATGAACGCGTCGGAAGCCTTGATGCGCCCGGCAAAGCCGGCATCGGCTGTGGCCGCGCCTTCCGGGCCGCCATAGGCATGGTCGGAAGCGGCGAGATAGGCGGCGCCGAGCTCTGCTCGCTCGGTCCAGTCGCCGTCGAGTGCGCGGTCGGCCATGGCCGCGCCATAGCGGCCGGGCGCGGCGCCGAAGATGCGGCCGCCATGCTCGCCGCGACGACGGGCCGCGGCGGGCTCGTTCCAGTCATTCGGCTCGTCGAGCGCCGCGACTGCGTGCGCCGCCTGGTCGATCAGCGCGATCTGCCCCGGAAAGGTGTCGCGGAAGGTGCCGGAAATCCGTACGGTCACGTCGAGGCGCGGGAAGGCCAGCTTCGGCTGCGGGATGATGCTGAAGCCGGTGACGCGGGACGAGGCCGAGTCCCAGAGGGGCTCGACGCCCATCAGCGCCAGCGCATGGGCGATGTCCTCGCCGCCCGAGCGCAGCGTCGGCGAGGCCCAAAGGTCCATGACGATCCGGCGGGGATAGTCGCCGTGATCCTGCAGGTGGCGCGACACCACCGCTTGCGCCGCGAGCTGGCCCAGTCGGGCCGCCGCCCGCGTCGGGATCGCGCGGGGGTCGAGCGTCGAGAGATTGCGCCCGGTCGGCAGCACGTCCGGACGTCCGCGATGCGGCGAGCCGGCTGGGCCGGGCGGGACGAAGCGGCCGTCGAGCGCGGCGAGCAGGTTTTCGCGCTCGTTGCGGGCGGAGGCCGGGTCGGCGTCGGAATGGCCGAAGATATGCAGGCCATCGCGGAAGGGCAGTTCGGCGATGTCACAGAGATGCGCGTCGAGCCGCGTCAACGCCTCGCTCATCGACATGTCCGGCGTGACGCCGCAGGAGGCCGCGAGCCCACTCGCTTCGGCCCGCGCCCGGATTTCCGCGGCGACGACGTCGGCGCGGCGCGGATCCAGCACCTGCGCCTGCGAGAACTCCTCGACGAGGTCGCGCAGCAGTGCGGTTTCGCCGGCGGCTTCCGTCTCGGCCAGCGGCGGCGGCAGATGGCCGAGCGTAAGGGCTGAGAGCCGCCGCTTGGCGGGCGCTGCTTCGCCGGGATCGTCGACAACATAAGGGTAGATCACCGGCAGCCCGCCGACAGCGAGGCGTGGCCAGCAGCCGGCCGAGAGCGCCACCGCCTTGCCCGGTAGCCATTCCGTCGTGCCGTGCGTGCCGAGATGGATCAGCGCGTCGATGGCTTCGGACTGGCGCAACGCAAGGTAGAAGGCGAGATAGCCGTGACCGGGCGGCGCGTCGGGGTCGTGATAAACAGCCTTGCGGTCGGGCGTCGCATCGCGAGCCGGTTGCAGGGCGACGATGAGGTTGCCATGGCGGACGGCGCGGAAATGGAAGGCGCCGTCGCGGCAGGCTGGATCGGCCTCAGGCGCGCCATGGGCGGCGAGGAGTGTTTCGCGGGCGGGGGCAGGGATCGCGGCGAGCCAGTCGCTATAGGCTGTGAGCGGAATGCTCAGCTCGGCAGCCCCGGTGGTGAGGGCTGCCATCAAGCTAGCCCCCTCATTCATATCTGCGCTGTCATCCCGGACAAGACGCGTCAGCGGCGTCGATCCGGGATCCATGCCGGAACGTCGCTCGGAAAGGTTCAGGCATGGATCCCGGGTTTCCGTTTGGTCGCCCGGGATGACGGTGGAGGATAACGGTCCAACCTCATATCCCGCCTCGGCCAGCAATTCCCGGATCGCCGTCACGCTCGCCGGCGTGTCGAGCCCGACGGCGAAGCCGGCCCGGCCGCCGCGCGCGGGATAGTCCGACATCACCAGCGCCAGCCGGCGCTCCGCTGCAGGCTTCAGTGCGAGAGCGATCCAGCCGGCCGCGAGATCGGCCAGCGCGGCGATGCCCTCGGCATCCGGCACCAGCCGGCGGATGGTAAGTCCGGTCGCCGGGTCATTCTCCTCCGCCTTGAAGGCGACCGGAATGGCGCCGATGCGTCCGTCGAATTCCGGCAGCGCCACCTGCATGGCGAGATCGGCGGCGGAAAGGCCGCGCGGCGAGGCGTCCCAGGCCTCGCGCGGACTGCCGACGGGCATGGCCTGCAGGATCGGGCAATTGGCGGCGTCGAGCACGAAATCGGTGCCTTCGCGAGCAGAGAAGGCGGTGGTGGTGACGATCAGTTCGGGTCTGCGGGTCGCGATCAGCGCTGCGAGCTCCGCCGTGACAGCCGGGTCCTTCAGGCTGGTCAGGGCCAGGGGCAGGGGCGCGAGGCCGCGGGCGGCGAGGGCGGCGGTCATCGCCTCGGCCATGGCCGTGTCGYCGGCCGCGACGCCGGAGCGGTAGAGCAGGATCGGGACGAGCGGCTTGTCTGCCGGCAGGGCGGTAAGGGCGTCTCGCCAGGGCAGAGGAAGGCCGTCGCCATCGAGCGCGAAGAAAGCTGGGAGAGGAAAAGGCGCAAGATCGGTCGCGTCGCGCCGGCCCTCATCCGCCTGCCGGCACCTTCTCCCCTGAGCGGAGAAGGATGCGGTGATATCCGTCTCGTCCTTCTCCGCTCGGGGGAGAAGGTGGCCCGGCGAAGCCGGGCCGGATGAGGGTTGAACCTCTGTCACATATGCGGAAATCCGCGCCAGCATCCGCCGCATGTTCTCGGCGCCGCCGCCCGCCTGGAAATAGGCCAGCAGTTCCGCCGCAAGCTCCGCCGGCACCGTCGCATGTTCGCCGAGACTCGGATCGTCGCGCTCGTCGCCGGGCAGGATCGCGAGCGGAATGCCCCGTTCGCGGCAGGCGATGCCGAACTGCTCGATGCCGTAGCGCCAGTAGTCGAGGCCGCCGAGGCAGCGCAGCAGCACGAAGCGACACTGCTGCGCCGTCTTCTCGATCAGGAAGTCCACCGAAAGCGGATGCTTCAAGCGCCGAAGCGGCGCGAGGCGCACCAACAGGCTGCTGCCACCCGCCGCCGCCGCCAGCGCCGAGAGGTCGCTGTCGGTGAAGGACAGGACGAGCACATCTCCCGGCGGCAGGGCGAGATCGACGGCGTCTTCGCCGTCGTCGAGCCGGATCTCGCTGGTCGGGAGAAGATGCATCGGCCGATGTTACGCCCCCGCGAGAGCCGCTTCCACGGCCTTGAGATCGAAGCCCTTGAGCCCGATCACGGTGAGGCGGCCGTCGCGCGCTTCGCTCGCGCCCCACGGACGGTCGAAGTGATGGCCGACGCGCCGGCCGACGCCCTGCACGACGAGCCGCATCGGCTTGCCCGGCACGGCGGTGAAGCCCTTCAGCCGCAGCACGCCTTCCGCTTCCGCAGCCCTGGCGACGCGCGCCGTCAGTTCCTCCGGCGAAAGCCCTGCCGGCAGCGGCACGGCGACCGAGTCGAAATCGTCATGGTCGTGATCGTGCTCGCCCTCGCCATGATGCGAGGGGCGGGCGGCAAGGTCGCTCTCGGCGGCGGCACCGAGGCCGACGATCAGCGCCGGCTCGACCTTGCCATGGGAGGTCTCGACGATCTTGATTGCCTTGGGCAGATGCTCGGCGATCTCGGCCTTGACCCGCGCGCGACCGGCCTCGTCGACGAGGTCGCTCTTGTTGAGCAGGATGAGATCCGCGCAGAGGATCTGGTCCTCGAACACCTCTTCCAGCGGGTTGTCGTGATCGACCGAGGCGTCGGCGGCCTTCTGCGCCGCGAGCGCCTCCGGATCATCGGCGAACTGGCCCTCGGCCACCGCCGGCCCGTCGACCACGGCGATGACGCCGTCGACCGTGACGCGCGAGCGGATCGCTGGCCAGTTGAAGGCGGTGACCAGCGGCTTCGGCAAGGCGAGGCCCGAGGTCTCGATCAGGATGTGCTCGGGCGGGTTAGGCCGATTCAGCAGCTTCTCCAGCGCCGGCACGAAATCGTCGGCGACGGTGCAGCAGATGCAGCCATTCGGCAATTCGACCACGTCCTCGTCGCTGCAGCCGGCGATGCCGCAGCCCTTGAGGAATTCGCCGTCGAAGCCGAGATCGCCGAATTCGTTGACGAGCACGGCGAGCTTCTTGCCCTGCGCGTTTTCGAGGAGGTGGCGCACCAGCGTCGTCTTACCGGCGCCGAGGAAGCCGGTGATGATCGTGCAGGGCGTTTTGCCGAGATTGGTGGTCTGCGGAGCGTTCATGATGTCATCCTTGCTGGCGAGCCGGCAGAGGCGGCACGCGCGCGACCACGCCCTTGCGGAAGGACTGCGGCCGTTCTTTCCAGGGAACGATGCCGTTGGCGCTGGCGGCATAGGCCTCCGCCGCGCCGACGATCTCGTCGAGATGGGTGTCGGTGTCGAGATCGCCGATCAGATAGGTCCATTTCCCGTCGGCGCTGAGCGCGATGGTGCAGGGCCGCTTGCAGACGGCGAGGCATTCGACGGGCAGCACGGGGATCGTGCTGCCCTTGGCTGCGAGTTGCGCGGCGAGGCGCTCAGCCAGCGCCAGCCCCGGCTGGTCGTAACCATCGGGGAGGTCGGCGCGGGCCCGGCGGCAGGCCGTGCAGACATGGATGGTGAGGTCGCCCTCGGACATCTGGTTTGCCTTTCGCGCGGCGCCCGAAGGCGCCGCTATCCTCAGGCCGCAGCCGCGCGGCGGCTCATCCAGGGCCAGAGCGTCCCGACCGTGAAGGCGGTGACCAGCCAGAGCGCGGCCTGGATGCCGAGCGACAACGAGGTGAAATGCGCCGCGAGCTCGGCCGGCACCTTGCTCTCCGGCGTCGGCGCATGCGGAGCCCCGACGAGATGCGGCAGCAGGATCACGACGACGGCCAGGAGCTTGAGCCAGGGCGCCTCGTAGCGCAGGAACAGGAAGAGCCCGATCGCGGTGGCGATGGTGGTCGCGAGCCACCAGAGCTGGCGCGCCTGCAGGGCGGCCGAGGCGGCTCCCGGCAGTTCCGGCGCGAGCCCCATTCCCGGCGCGAGGCCGAAGGCAAGGAAGCCGCAGGCGCCCCAGATCAGCGCGCGGCGCTGGTCGATGCTGTCGCCCGCCGCGAGCATGCCGGCCAGCAGCAGCGCCGCGAAGCCGATCGCGGTGCCGATGGTGGCGACGCTGGTGAAGAGCATGCGCTGGGCACCGTCTTGCGGCTTCCATTCGTCATGCTCCGCCCCTTCGGCGTGATCGGCGCCGCCATGGGCGAGGATGATGCGGGCTTCGCCCTGCGCGAAGGCGAGATGCGCTCCCGCTCCGTCGCGCATGGCGTTTTCATAGGTTTCCGCCTTGAGGATCAGCGGGGTGGTGGTGACATGCTGCAGGGCGGCGACGATCAAGCCAGCCAGGAGCCCGGCCAGGATGCTGACCGTGAGAACACGCGTGACCATGATGGCTTTCCCTCAGTGGCAGGGAAAGGCGAGGCCGTGGCGGGTGTCGTGCGCGGCGTTGTGGACATTCGTCGAGGCCGCGAAGCCGGTCGTATAGACCAATGCGATTCCGACGATGAGGGCGGCGGCGACTGCCTTCACCCGCTCCGAGACGCTGATCTGTGAGGTGGAAACCGAAACGGTATTCATGACTGTTCTCCGTAGCCGCCCCGCCGGCAGCCGGTTGGATCGTTGCGGGTCGACGGCAGGTCTCCTGGCTCGCGGATTTGGCGCCCTTGTGCCGCCTTCCCGGAGCGTGCGCTCCAGTGGCCGATGGCGAAGGACATCCGCTTACAGTTGCGGGGGCAGCCGCGGTCTCGCACCGCGTTCCCTTTTCACCTCCTCGCGGAGGCACCGTCAGCGACGATCATTAGCCTTCGCGGTGACGCTGTGCAATGCAAAGGACGTGTCATCCGCGAGCCCTCATCCTGAGCAGCGCCGCAGGCGCGTCTCGAAGGATGCTCCAGATGGTTCCGGAGCTTTCTGGAACATCCTTCGAGACGCCGCTCACGCGGCTCCTCAGGATGAGGGCTCGTGAAACCAGCGGCCGATGCGATGCAGAAAGAAATCCCCCATCTCACCCTCGTCCTTGGCGGCGCCCGTTCCGGCAAGAGCCGCCATGCCGAGGCGCTGATCGAGGCGTTGCCCGCGCCCTGGAGCTATATCGCCACGGCCCAGGCCTATGACGACGAGATGCGCGATCGGATCGCCGAGCATCGCGCCCGCCGGCCCGCGGGCTGGCAGACGGTCGATGCACCGCTCGATCTGGCCGTGGCCATCGCCGCCCAGCCGGCAGGCCGTCCGATCCTGGTCGATTGCCTGACGCTGTGGCCCCCGGCAAGGGCAAGTCCACGGCGGCCTTCGGCCTGATCCTGCGGGCGCTCGGCCATGGCTGGCGCATCGGCGTGGTGCAGTTCATCAAGGGCGCCTGGTCGACCGGCGAGCGCCGGGCGCTCGAAGCTTTCGGCGATCAGGTGAGCTGGCACAGCATGGGCGAAGGCTTCACCTGGGAGACGCAGGACAAGGCCCGCGACATCGCCGCCGCCGAGCGCGCCTTCGCCAAGGCCAGGGAGTTGATGGCCGATCCCGCGATCAGATTGCTGGTGCTCGACGAGCTCAACATCGCCCTGCGTTATGACTATCTGCCGCTCGCCGAGGTGGTCGAGGTGCTCCGCGCCCGCCGCCCCGACCTGCACATCGTCGTCACCGGCCGCAACGCCAAGCCTGAACTGATCGAGGCCGCCGATCTCGTCACCGAGATGACGCTGGTGAAGCATCATTTCGCCGTCGGCGTAAAAGCGCAGGAAGGGATCGAGTTCTAAGGTTGCCTCGCAGGTTGGCACGGGAAGCCGGAAGCGTCGTCTTTCTGGGACGTGACTTCGGAGGTCCCGGTCGAGGCGCGAGGATCCCTCTCCTGGAAGGAGAGGGCAGGGCGAGGTGTGGGCGGTCGGACCAGTTCCGTGAGGGCACCCGGCGGGTCGGGTTCAAGCCGACGTTTTCGCTCGGAACACCTCACCCCTACTCCTCTCCTGGAAAGGAGAGGAGTTCCCGAGCCTCTTGACGAGGGCGGCATTCGCTCTCAAATTGAATCTGAATTCAAATTCAATTCGGAGCCCGCATGGCCGACGGAACGCCAAAGCAACCGCGCAAGGCCGGAAAGCGGGAGGCGATCCTCTCTGCCGCGCGCGGGATCGTCTCCGAAGTCGGCTTCCACGAGACCTCGATCGCCGCGGTGGCTTCCGCCAGCGGCGTCTCGACCGGCAGCGTCTATTCCTATTTCTCCTCCAAGGCCGAGCTGATGGCCGAGATCGTCGCTATCGTCTCGACGCGCGAGCTCGCCGTGCTGCGCGAGATCGCCGCGAGCGATGCTCCCGTCACCGAGCGCCTGACCGCCGCGGTCGAGGCTTTCGCCCGGCGCGCCTTCGCCAATCGCCGCCTCGCCTGGTCGATGATTGCCGAGCCCGCCGACCCGGCGGTCGACGCGACACGGCTCGACTATCGCCGCGAGATCGCCGGCATTTTTCGCGCGCTCGTCGTCGAAGGCGGGAGACAGGGCGTCTTCCGTACCGTCGATTCGGATGCCGCCGCCGCGATGATCGTCGGCGGCTTCATGGAAGCGCTGATCGGCCCGCTCTCGCCGGAACGCTCGATCAGCCCCGAGCGTGGCCGCGAGATTGCCGCTGCGCTCGCCGATCTCTCCCTCGCCGCGCTGATCTCCCGTGAAGGACAGGCCGCATGACCACGCTCGATGCTTACGGCTACGACACCCATGAGGTGCTGAACCAGGCACCCGCGCTGGCGGATTAYGACGCCTATGCCGCCGACCCGGCGCTTGGGCGCATTCTCGATGCCTTCGGCGCGGGCTGGTTCCGCGAGCAGGCGGGCGTGGTCGGTGGCCATGTCGGGTCGCAAGCGGTGCAGGACCTGGCGCGGCAGGCCAATCGCAGCCTGCCGGAATTGCGCACGCATGATCGCTGGGGCCGCCGCGTGGATCAGATCGAGTTCCATCCGGCCTGGCACGAATTGATGGGGCTCGCCATGCGCGACGAGTTCCATGCGCTGTGCTGGACGAAGCCGCGCCCTGGCGCGCAGGTGGCGCGCGCGGCGGTGTCCTATCTCTGGAACCAGGGCGAGAACGGCATCTGCTGCCCGCTCGGCATGACCTACTCGGCGATCCCCGTCCTGCGGCGCGATTCCGCGCGCTGGGCCGAGTTCGGCCGGCTGGTCACCTCGTCGGAGTACGACCCGCGCCCCCTGCCGGCCACGCAGAAGCGCGGCGGCACGGTCGGCATGGCGATGACCGAGAAGCAGGGCGGCTCGGATCTCCGCCAGACCCAAACCGTGGCGACGCGCAATGCCGATGGAACGTATTCCCTCACCGGCCATAAATGGTTCTTCTCCGTCCCGCATTCCGACGTGTTCCTGACGCTGGCGCGGACGGAGGAGGGCGTCTCCTGCTTCGTCGTGCCGGGCTGGCTGCCGGATGGCTCGCGCAACCGCCTGCAGATCCAGCGGCTCAAGGACAAGTGCGGCAACAAGTCGAATGCCTCCTCCGAGGTCGAATTCCGCGGCGTCCTCGCCCACCTCATCGGGGAGCCCGGTCACGGCATCCGCGCCGGGCTGGAGATGAACCACTATACCCGCCTCGATTTCGCCGTCGGCTCGGCCGGGTTGATGCGCCATGCGGTGGCGCAAGCCGCGCATCACACGGCCCATCGCCGCGCCTTCCAGAAGGCACTGATCGATCAGCCGATCATGACGAATGTGATCGCCGATCTCGCTCTGGAGGCCGAGGCCTCCGCCTGGCTCGCCTTCCGCTTCGTCCATGCGCTCGATCGCGAAGGCGAGAGCGAGGCCGAGAAGCTGCTCGGCCGCATCGGCGCGCCGATCGCGAAATACTGGAATTGCAGGCGCGTCACGCCGGTCGTCGCCGAGGCGCTGGAATGTCATGGCGGCAACGGCTTCATCGAGGACCATCTGATGGCGCGGCTCTATCGCGAGGCGCCGCTCAACGGCATCTGGGAAGGCACGGGCAATGTCGTCTGCCTCGACGTGCTCCGCTCGATCCGCCGCTATCCCGATTGCGCGCCGGCCCTGCTCGAGGAATTGCGCGCCGCCCGCGGCAGCGACCCGCGCTACGACGCCTTCCTGACCGAGCTGGAGACCGATCTCGTCGATGTGCTCCGCCACGAGCATCTGGCGCGACGCTTCGTCGAGCGGATGGCGCTGGCCCTGTCGGCCTCGCTCTTGATCCGCCACGCGCCGCATGCGGTCGCCGACGCCTTCGTCGCCTCGCGGCTGGCCGGCGGCTGGTCGGGACATTTCGGCTCGCTGCCGCAGAGCGCCGATCTGCAGGCGATCGCGGGGAGAGCCGTGCCCGTTCCCAACTAGGCGGTCACAGGATGGCTGTTGCCGCGAGCAGCGCTGCAAGCACCCAGAGCAGGCCGCAGGAGCGTCGGTAAAGTGTAAGCGCTCGCCTGATATCGGCCGCATTCGCTTCGGCCCTGCCATCGCCCATCCAGTGGTCCTCGACGCGCGTTTCGCCATAGACGCGCGGGCCGGCGAGGCGCAGGCCCAGCGCTCCCGCCATGGCCGCCTCCGGCCAGCCGGCATTGGGCGAGCGATGCTTGCCCGCGTCGCGCCGCACGGCCCGCCAGGCATTGCGGGCATCGGCTGTCCGGTCGAGAGCGGCGGAGGCGATCAGCAGCACTGCGGTCAATCGCGAGGCCGGCAGGTTGACGAGATCGTCGAGCCGCGCCGCTGCCCAACCGAAGGCGAGATGGCGCGGTGTGCGGTGGCCGATCATCGAATCGGCGGTGTTGACCGCCTTGTAGGTGGCGATGCCCGGCAGCCCGCCCGCGCCGAGCCAGAAAGCCGGCGCGACGATGCCGTCGGAAAAATTCTCGGCGAGGCTCTCGATCGCGGCGCGCGCCACGCCTGCCTCGTCCAGCGTCTGCGGATTGCGCCCGACGATCATCGCGACGGCTCGACGGCCGCCGTCCAGCCCCTCGCGCTCCAGCCCTTCGGCAACACTGGCGACATGTTCGTGGAGGCTGCGTTGGGCAATCAGCGTCGAGGCGAGGAGCGCGAGCGGGATCAGGCCGAGCAGTCCGAAGGAGAGACACAGGCGCTGGGCCAGTGCGGACAAGGCGATGATGACGGCGAGCAGCAGGGCCAGCGCCAGCGCGCCCATGGCCTTGCGCGTGGCGAAGGAGGCGGCCTCGCGGTTCAGCACTCGATCAAGCATGCCGATCCATCGTCCGATCCAGGTGACGGGATGGCCGATTGCGGCATAGAAGCGCGAGGGATAGCCGAAGGCCGCCTCGATCGCGAGGGCAAGCACGAGCAGCGGCAGGCTGGCGGAGAGGTTCATGCGGAGCGCGGGCGCGATTGGGGCTGGAGACTTGGCTGAGGACGGCATCTGGCATGGCGGTGATCTCGCCACGGCCCGCGCGCTCTTTCCGGATGCGCCCGGGCCCTGGATCGATCTCTCCACCGGGATCAATCCGATCCCCTATCCGCTTCCGGAGCTGCCGTTAAGCCTGTGGACGCGCCTGCCGGGCGCCGATGACGAGGCCGCGCTCCTCGCCGCGGCCCGCGCTGCCTATAGGGTGCCGGGCGATGCCGGCATCGTCGCCGCGCCCGGCACGCAGATCCTGATCGAATTGCTGCCCCGTCTGGCGCCAGCAGGGCCCGTCGCCATCCTCGGCCCGACCTATGCCGAGCATGCCCATGCCTGGCGCAAGGCAGGCTATGTCGTCACCGAGGCGGCGAGACCCGAAGCGGCGGCGGCGACCCTCGTTGTGGTCAATCCCAACAACCCTGACGGGCGGCTGCTCGCGCGGGCGGAAATCGCGGAGCTTGCGGCGCGCTGCGCTGCCCGCGGCGGCCTGCTCGTCGTCGACGAAGCCTTCGCCGATTTCACGCCGGAGACCAGCATCCTGCCGGATCTGCCAGCCGGTGTGGTGGTGCTGCGCTCCTTCGGCAAGACCTATGGCTTGGCCGGTCTGCGCCTCGGCTTCGCCATTGGTGCGCCCGATCTGATGGCTCGGCTCGCGGCGGCGCTCGGACCCTGGTCGGTCGCCGGCCCGGCTCTCCATCTCGGCGCGCGGGCCTTGGCGGATGCCGCCTGGCTCGCCGATGCCGGTGAAGCGCGGGCGCGGGACGCTGCGCGCCTCGATGCGCTGCTCGCGCCGCGTGGCCGCATCGTCGGCGGCACGAGCCTGTTCCGTCTGCTCGAAACGCCGGCAGCACCAGCACTCTTCGTCCGTCTCGGCGGCCACGGGATCTATGTCCGCCGCTTCCAGAATGCGCCGGATCGTTTGCGCTTCGGTCTGCCGGGCGATGAGGCTGCGTGGTCGCGCTTGCAGCAGGCGCTGGCCGCCGATGTCCGGCAGGCATCGCCGTCAGCGTGAAGCTTGCATGCGATGGGCGGCCGGGGTCCGCCTCGCGAGCGCCCAGGGCAGCAATGAGCGCGCCGTCGCCGAGCATGCGATCTCACTGATCCTGGCTCTGGCGCGCCAGATCCATTTCGCTCGCGACAACCAGATGGCGCAGCGTTGGCGCCCGATGATCGGCGACCGCGCCCGGCGCGAGGACGAGCTCGGCGGCAAGACGCTGGTGATCGTCGGCCTCGGCCGCATCGGCCTCAGACTCGCGAAGCTGGCCTGCGCCTTCGACATGCGCGTCATCGGCGTGCGCCGCAATCCGGAGGCGCATCCGCATGTCCATGCGATCGTCAAGCCCGACCGTCTCGCCGAGGTCGTGGCGGAGGCCGATTTCGTCGCCCTGACCTGCCCGCTCACGCCTGAGACCGAGGGGCTGATCGATGCGCGCATCCTYGGTGCGATGAAGCCTTCGGCCTTCCTCATCAACGTCGCGCGCGGCAAGGTCGTCGACGAGGCGGCCCTGCTCGGCGCGCTGGCGGGCGGCCAGATCGCCGGCGCCGGGCTCGACTGCTTCCATGAGGAGCCCCTGCCGGCCGCCTCGCCCTTCTGGCGCCTGCCGCAGGTGATCGTCACCCCCCACAGCGCCGGCGAG
>NZ_JBFRDQ010000189.1:0-7770 GCF_052113865.1 Allobosea sp. TAB14
TTCGAGGGGCGGGACCTGGCGCCAGGTCTTGAAACCCGCCCGCGCCGCTGCGACCGCGGCATCGACATCGGCGGACGAGGCCTCGGCGACATCGCAGATCGCCTCGTTCGTGCCGGGATTGAGCGTGGCGACATAGCGTCCCGACAGCGGATGCCGCCAGCTTCCGCCGATATAGAGGCTGCGGCCTGTCGGTGCGGGTTTGTCGAGCATGGCGGATCTCACGGCGAGGGTGCACGTCGTCGCCGCGAACACTCGCGCAGCCCTGGCCGGTGTTCAAAGACTTTCCCGCTTTGGCGGCGATGCCGAAAAGCTTCTTCGCAGTTGCGAAGACTACGAATTCTCTAGCCCCGCGCCGCCGCCATCTCGGCTTCGGTCTCGTCCTGCTCCATGCCGTCGAGCGCGGCGACCTCCTCGCTCGACGCACCGAGCTTGCGCCAATCCTCGCTCTTGGGAACGATGCCCTGATAGGAGCGCAGCTTGGCCTGCGGGATATGCGGCTCGATCAGGCCGAGCGGCTCGCCGCCGGCGATGTGCTTGCGGGCGGCATCGATCATCACGCGGCGGAACTGGACGATGGCRATGTCGCTGGCGCCAAGGCGCTCGCTGGTGCGATCGGCGATCGGCCCCATCGACTCCCACATCATGATGTCCTGGTTCGGGATGCCGGGGACGCCGGTGAAGTCGCCCAGCTTCATCGCCTTGCGATCCTGCAGATAGCCGTTCGCCTTGTTGCGCAGGACCGGCTTGTAGGTCTTGTCGAGATCGATGCCGACCTGCGCCACACAGAACTTGCGCCAGCTCTCCTGGTCGATGCAGTCGTCATTGCCCCAGGCGATGAAGTGGAAATAGCTGGAGACGTCGTCCTTGGGCACGATCACGGTCGCGACATTGTAGGACGCGTTCGGCGGGATCAGCGCCACGAAGGGCGCGACGAAGACTGTCAGCCGGATATAGTCATGCGTCTGGGCGTTGATGATCGGCCGGCGGATCGCGGCGTAGCGGAAGCCGTAATTCGTGAGCTGGACCTGGATGCGCGGGTTCTTGTCGGTCGAGGGGCGCGTCCAGTGCGTCGCGTTGGCGCCGGCCGTCGTGACGCGAGCAGGCTTCATGTCCGATGAATGCAGGCTGGAGGAATGGGCGGAATCGATCTGCCCCTCCATGATCTGCGCCCAGTTGCAGGGCAGGTCGATCTTCACGATCGAGACCTTGGCCTCCGGCGTCGGCGCCCAGGGCGGCGCCTCGAATGCCGGCATCAGCTCCTTCGGCCCCATATAGACCCAGATGAAGCCGCCGGCCTCCTGCGTCGGATAGGCCTTGTGCTGGACCTTCTCGGCGAAGCCGCTCTCGGCCGGCTCGGAGACCATCTCCAGCACCTTGCCGTCCACGTCGAACTTCCAGCCATGGTACAGGCAGCGCAGGCCGCATTCCTCGTTGCGGCCGAAGAAGAGCGAAGCCTTGCGGTGCGGGCAGAACTCGCCGAGCACGCCGATGCGCCCATCCGTATCGCGGAAGGCGACGAGGTCCTCGCCGAAGAGCCGCACGCGGACCGGCGCGCCGTCGCTCTCGACGAGCTGTTCGGACAGCAGCGCCGGCACCCAGTGGCGCCGCATGAGCGCGCCCATCGGGGCCTCGCCCTCGACGCGGCAGAGCAGTTCATTTTCCTCACGGGTCAGCACGGACGATCCCTCCAGTCGTGCGGTCGGGGCTAGCCAATCGCCAATTACTTAGATACCTAAGTCTTAAGTTATCCCGGTTTCAAACCCTTGTCGAGAGAGGCGGGCGGAGGCTTACATGAGCGAGGAAAAAGCAACCTTACGGGTCACGATCGCGGACAAGCAGATGGTCGCGCAGGACATCTGCCTGTTCGAGCTGTGCCCGGTGAATGGCGTTGCGCTGGCGCCATTCACGCCGGGCGCGCATCTCGGCGTCAGGGTTCCTACTGGCGAGATGCGGAAATACTCGCTCTGCAACGATCCCGACGAGACCGACCACTATGTCATCGCCGTCAAGAAGGAGCTCGGCGGCCGGGGCGGGTCGATCAGCCTGATCGAGGAGACACAAGCCGGGGACGAGATCGAGATCACCTTGCCGAAGAACGACTTCGCGCTGAAGCCCGGTCCGTCGAGCTATATCTTCATCGCCGGCGGCATCGGCATCACGCCGATCCGCGCGATGATCAAGCATTTGATCGCGACGCGGGCGAAGCCGTTCAAGCTCTACTATTTCACGCGCTCACCCGAGATGATGGCCTTCCGCGACGAGTTCCTGAGCCCGGAATTCCGCGGCAAGGTGGTGATCCACCATGACGGCGGCGATCCGGAGAAGGCCTATGACCTCTGGCCGGTGCTGGAGGAGCCGAAGGGCGCCCATCTCTATTGCTGCGGGCCGCGCGGCCTGATGGAGGCGGTGCGCGACATAACCGGGCATTGGTCGTCGGCGGCGGTGCATTTCGAGGATTTCGGTGCGGCCAAGGCCCGGCCGGAAGACAACACCCCCTTCACGGTCGCGCTGGCGAAAAGCGGCGAGCGCTTCGAGGTCCCGGTCGACAAGTCGATCCTCGAAGTCCTGCGCGAGGCCGGCAAGGTGCTGCCGTCCTCCTGCGAGAGCGGAACCTGCGGCACTTGCAGGACGCGGCTCGTCTCGGGCGAGCCCGAGCATCGCGATCTGGCGCTGGCGGAGCACGAGCGCGCCCGCAACATCATGATCTGCGTGTCACGAGCGAAATCCGCCGAACTCGTGCTCGATCTCTAGGGGCTTGCCATGAACGAACCGCTCCGTCTCGGCGTCGTCGGCCTGGGCCGCGCCTTCATGCTGATGCTGCCGACGCTGGCGCATCATCCGCTCGTGCGGCTGGTCGCCGCCGCCGATCCGCGCGCGGAGGYGCGCCGGCAGTTCGAGAGCGATTTCTCGCGGCCTGAAGCCCCGGCACGCAGCTATGACAGCGTCGAGCAGCTTTGCGACGACGAGGCGATCGAGGCGCTCTACATCGCCTCGCCGCACCAATTCCATGTGGCCCATGTCCGGCTCGCGGCGGCCCGTGGCAAGCATGTCCTCGTCGAGAAGCCAATGGCCCTGACCCTCGCCGATTGCCGGGCGATGATCGAGGCGGCGCAGGCCGGCGGCGTGCATCTCCTGGTCGGACACAGCCATTCCTTCGACGCGCCTTATCTGAAGGCGGCGGAGCTGATTCGTTCGGGCTGTTTCGGCCGCGCGCGCATGATTACGGCGTCCAACCACACCGATTTCCTTTACCGGCCGCGCCGTCCGGAAGAGCTCGACACCGCGCAAGGGGGCGGCGTCGTGTTCAGCCAGGGTGCCCATCAGGTCGATATCGCCCGGCTGCTCGGGGGCGGGCAGGTTGCGACCGTGTGGGCCACCACCGGACGGTTCGATCCGGCACGCCCGACCGAGGGAGCTTACCAGGCGTTCCTCGTCTTCAAGGACGGGGCCAGCGCGATGCTGACCTATAGCGGCTATGGCCGCTACGACAGCGACGAGCAACTCGGCTGGATCGGCGAGATGGGCCAGCGGCGCGACCCTGAGAGCTATGGCAGCGCGCGGCGCGGGTTGGCGCAGGTCTCGACGCCGGAGGAGGAAACCGCGCTCAAGAACACCCGCACCTATGGCGTGGCGAAGAGCCCCGTCGCGGCGCCCGTGACAGCCGCGCATAATCACTTCGGGCCGATCACGGTCTGCTGCGAGCAGGCCGATCTGCGCCCCCTCGCTGAGGGCGTGATGGTCTATGCCGATGACAAACGTTGGCTCGAGCCGGTGCCGGCGCCAACCGTGCCGCGCGCCGAGGTGGTTGACGAGCTCCATGCCGCGGCGAGGGGCGGCATTCCGCCTCTGCATTCTGGCGCCTGGGGCATGGCGACACTTGAAGTCTGCCTCGCGATCCTCGAATCCGCGCGTAGGGGACGGGAGGTCATCCTTCGCCACCAGGTCGCAGCGGCTTGAGCCGATATCGCAAAGCTGGAGACGAGTTTGCCGACCGGTCGGCTCGGCCCGGGCGGATCCAGCATGGGCCCGGCCGCCAGTAACATCGTCCCGCCTAGCATGAAAAAGCTTGGCAGGAGAAGCCTTTTTGTCTTGGACCGGCCAGGCGGCGCACGGTCTAGTTCAGCCTACGCACAGCAGCCGCGCCGCCAGGGAATCCGCCATGCCGCTCATCCGCATCGAGCCTGTCGAGGACCACGCCACGGGTCGTTTCGCGATCGAGATCTATTATCCGGCCGATGCCGAGCGCCCGCTGGTCACCACGGCGCCCCGCTATAAGAGCGCCGCTGCGGCGGAGCAGGACACCATCGCGATCCTAGCCTCCACCGCGAACAATCCGGCTCCGGAAGAGCCGGCCAACCGACGCTAGGCTCTCGACCGGCGATTTTGGGAGGAACCGAACTATGTGCGCGTCAGATCATGGCGAACATCATCATCCAATCGCGGTCGACGTCGCCGATACGGCCGACGCCTCCGTCTCCCCATCGCAGGAGATGATCGAGGAGCTCGTCGCTGCCAATCACATCCTCTTCGACCAGGGCGTCGTCGACGCTTTCGGCCATATCAGCGTGCGCCACGACAAGCGCCCAGACCGTTTCCTGCTGGCCCGCAACATGGCGCCGAGCGGAGTCACGGCCGAGGACATCGTTGAATTTTCGCTCGACGGCCAGGCCGTGAACGCAGCCGGCCGCAGGGTTTATCTCGAGCGCTTCATCCACGCCGAGATCTTTCGCAGGCGTCCCGATGTGATGGCCGTGGTCCATAGCCACTCACATTCGATCGTGCCGCTCAGCGTCGTGAAGGGGGTGCGGCTAAGGGCGATGTTCCACATGGCCGGCTTCATCGGGCAGGGCGCGCCGGTTTTCGAGATCCGCGAAGCCGGTGGCGACGCAACCGACCTCCTGATCAGCAACAGCCACCTCGGCGGCTCCCTGGCCGAACATTTCGACGGCCACGACATCGTGCTTATGCGGGGTCATGGCTCGACGGTGGTGGGCGGCTCGATCAAGCAGGCGGTCTATCGCGCGGTCTATGCCGAACTTAATGCACGCTACCAGTTGCAGGCGATGCAGCTCGGCGAGGTAACCTATCTCACCGAGGGCGAAAGCCGCTCCTGCGTTGCGAATATCGAAGCGCAGGTTCATCGCCCCTGGGAGATGTGGCTGGAACAGGCGCGCGCCCGGCGAAGCTGAACGGTCTCGCTGGCATCAATCGTCCCAAGCGCCGAGGGTGGCCTCCATGCAGTTTCATCTGAATGGCTTTCGGGCCGGCGATCCGAACGTTTCCGAACGCCCTGAGGGCAACGAGCCCCCCCCGACCTTCGAAACCATGCCGGCGGAGGTCGATGTCCTCATCGTCGGCTGCGGGCCGGCCGGCCTGACGCTGGCGGCGCAACTTGCTGCTTTCCCCGATATCAAGACCCGGATCGTCGACCAGAAGAGCGGGCCCCTGGAACTCGGACAGGCCGACGGCATTGCATGCCGGACGATCGAGATGTTCCATGCCTTCGGCTTTTCCGAGCGGGTTCTCAAGGAAAGCTACTGGGTCAACGAGGTTTCGTTCTGGAAGCCCGACGCGGAGCGGCCGGAGAACATCATCCGCCATGGCCGGATCCAAGACGTCGAGGACGGACTCTCCGAATTTCCCCATGTGATCCTGAACCAGGCGCGGGTGCATGACTTCTTCCTGGACGTCATGCGCAAGGCGCCGACACGGCTGGAGCCGAGCTATTCGCGGCGTCTGGTTGATCTGCAGATCGATATAGGCAGCGCGGCCGAGTCGGGCGCGTCGCCGCATCGTGTGACGGTGCAACTGGAGCGTCTCGATCCTGGGCAGGAGGGCGAGATCGAGACCGTCCGGGCGCGCTACGTCGTCGGCTGCGATGGCGCCCGTAGCGCCGTGCGCAAAGCGATCGGGCGCGCCTTGCACGGCGATTCCGCCAATCAGGCCTGGGGTGTCATGGACGTGCTGGCCGTGACCGATTTCCCGGATGTGCGGTTGAAGGCGTTGATCCAGTCGGCCGGCGAGGGTTCGATCCTGATCATCCCGCGCGAAGGCGGCTATCTGATCCGGATCTATGTCGAACTCGACAAGCTCAGCGAAAATGAGCGGGTCGCGAACCGCAATTTCGGCGTCGAGCACCTGATCGCCGCGGCGCAACGTATCCTACATCCCTACGCGTTCGAGGTTCATGAGGTTGTCTGGTGGTCCGTCTATGAGATCGGGCAGCGCCTTTGCGACAAGTTCGATGATGTGCCGGCCGAAGAGGTGGAAGGCCKCCCGCCTTGCGTCTTCATCGCCGGCGATGCCTGCCATACCCACAGCCCGAAGGCGGGGCAGGGCATGAACGTCTCGATGCAGGACAGCTTCAACCTGGGCTGGAAACTCGCGGCCGTCCTTCAGAGGCGATCCGGGCCGGAACTGCTGCACAGCTATTCGTCCGAACGACGGGCGATCGCGCGGGAGCTGATCGATTTCGATCGTGAATGGGCGAAGATGCTCAGCGCGCCCTTGAAGTCATCGGCATCGGACAGCGAAGGTGTCGACCCGAAGGAGGTCCAGGCCTATTTCGTCAGACACGGGCGCTATACGGCCGGGACGGCAACCCGCTACGCTCCGTCATTGCTTACAGGCGAGCCGACGTATGCCGATCTGGCCCGGGGGCTGTCGATCGGCACCCGCTTCCATTCCGCGCCGGTGGTGCGTCTGGCCGATGCCAAGCCGGTCCAACTCGGTCATGTCGCGCTGGCCGATGGCCGATGGCGGCTCTACGCTTTCGCAGATCGGAGCGATCCGGCGACGCGGTCTTCGCGGTTGCGTGCGCTCTGTGACTTCCTGGCGAATTCGCCCTCGTCGCCGGTCCGGCGATCCCGGCGGGCCGGGGACGATGTCGACGCCGTCATAGATTTGCGTGCGATCGTCCAACAGGGGCATCGCGATCTCAAGCTGGAGGCGATGCCGGAGCTACTTCTGCCCCGGAAAGGGCGCTTAGGTCTGCGCGACTACGAGAAGATATTCTGTCCCGATCTCCACTCCTGCCAGGACATCTTCGACATGCGCGGCATCGACCGCGAGCGCGGCTGCCTTGTGATCGTGCGACCAGACCAATACATCGCCCATGTGCTGCCGCTGGATGCTTACGCGGCGCTGGCGGCTTATTTCGAAGGCGTCATTTCGGATGTCGAGCAGGTGAACTGAGTCAAGCGGGCATGGTTCTGCGCCAGCCGCGGCGCCGGAGCGCAAAGATCGCGAATGCCACCAGTTGCGCTGCGACAGTGACCTGAGACCCTGATCTTTCTCCAGATTTGAGTAGAGTCTGTCACTCACGGAGACGGACGATGCGCCTCGACGGTGCGCTACATGAGCACCCGGCCTGATCCGAGACCATTTGCTGGAGCGTCGGACGGTAGAGTTTCCGGCCTTCAATCACGGCGGCGGGCTGGGTGCTCCGCCGGGATTTTGCAGCAGGATCGGTGGCTTGTTGCCGATGGCCCCGTGCGGCCGATCCTCGTTGTAGTATCTGGGCCAAGCCTCCATCTTTTCGCCCGCATCCGCAAGGGTCAGGAACCAATGGGTGTTCAGGCACTCGCTGYGGAAGCGTCCGTTGAACGCCTCGATGAAGGCATTGTCCGTCGGCTTGCCTGGCCGCGAGAAGTCGAGCGTGACGCCCTTGGCATAGGCCCACAGGTCAAGATCGCGGCTGACGAACTCGGAGCCCTGATCGACACGGATCGTCTTCGGATAGCCAAGTTTCGCGCAGACCCTTTCCAGCGT
>NZ_JBFRDQ010000190.1:0-7766 GCF_052113865.1 Allobosea sp. TAB14
GGCCTTGGCCCGTCGAACAGCCGGTCCCAGGCCTGCGAGCCGAAGGCCATGACGCAGGACAGGTTGCCCTCGAGGTCCCGGAAGCCGACGGCCCGCAGCAGCGCGGACAGATCGGCGCACAGACCCCGCACCGTCTCCTCGGGCCCGCTGCCGGGATTGATCGTCACCACCAGGAACATCGCGGAACGCGTCAGGGCTGCCACGACCGGCTGCGAGATCACGGATGGCACGCTCAAATCCATGGAAGACCCGCTCAAGAGCAATCGTTCAAAATCACACCGCCCCCTGCTGTGACGCGGTGCGGATTGGGCTGGCGAGGCATCACGGCAAGGATCCGATGAAGGACTGCCTTTTCCCTGACACGCGGAAGCTGCGCCGGCGTGGCTTCAATCCATGTCGCGGAAGGCATGGCCGGCGCTGGCCACGCCCTCGATCACGCTCGGCGGGAGCAGGTCCGCAGCGGCAGTTCCGTCGAAGAGCCATTCCTTTGGATCGACGAAATCCGGGAGCTTCGCACCGCTGGCGACATAGAGGCCGATCGCGGGCTTCCCGGCATTGATGTAGAGGTCGTATTGCTGCATCGAACTCATCCCACTCAGGTGAGGCGGCCGCGATCACCCTTCGGTGGCGATCGCAGTCAGAGGCGTCAGAGATCCACCGGCTTGCCGGAAGGCTCCTCTTCCAGCGTCACCGCGATATCGGCATTGGCGGACAACCGCACTTTGTTACCCTCGACACCGGCGACGAAACCGAGCTCGACATAGTGATGATGGCCCTCATGCCGGCCATAAGTATCACTCTTGCCGAGCTTGATGCGCTCGCCCTCGACCCGGTCGACGGTCCCGACATGGACGCCATCCGCCCCAATGACTTCCATGCCTTCCTTGATCTTGCCCTTCATCCTGCGATCCTCCTCGGTTGAAACCTGTCCGTATTCAAAACCCTGCCGGCCGGGGTGGCGGGTTGAAGCCATGATCTTTGCCCGCTCAGGTCAGCTCCAGCTCATCCTCATCCACCATCGCCGGCTTCTTGCCGTTGAAGGTGAGGCCGTCCTTGCCCGCTGAGATCTTMATGGCTGAGCCGTCGCGCACATCGCCTGAGAGGATCATCTCCGCCAAGGGATCCTGAACATAGCGCTGGATCACGCGCTTGAGCGGCCGCGCGCCATAGGCCGGATCCCAGCCCTTCGCCGCGAGCCAGTCCCGTCCCTTCGCATCGAGCGAGAGCGCGATCTTGCGATCGTCGAGGATCTTCTGCAGCCGGCCGAACTGGATGTCGACGATCCGCCCCATCTCGGCCTTCTGGAGCCGCTGGAACAGGATGATCGCATCGATGCGGTTCAGGAATTCGGGACGGAAATGCGCACGTACCATGGTCATGACCTTGTCGCGCACCGCGCTCGTCTTCTCGCCTTCCGGCTGGTTCACTAGGTATTCGGCCCCGATATTCGAGGTCAGGATGATCACAACGTTGCGGAAGTCGACCGTGCGCCCCTGCCCGTCGGTGAGACGCCCGTCGTCGAGCACCTGCAACAGGACGTTGAAGACGTCCGGGTGCGCCTTCTCGACCTCGTCGAAGAGCACGACCTGGTAGGGCCTGCGCCGCACAGCCTCGGTGAGGACACCGCCTTCGTCATAGCCGACATAGCCTGGTGGCGCGCCGATCAGCCGCGCGACCGAGTGCTTCTCCATGAACTCCGACATGTCGATGCGCACCATGGCGGTCTCGTCGTCGAACATGAACTCGGCCAGCGCCTTGGCAAGCTCGGTTTTGCCGACGCCGGTGGGTCCGAGGAACATGAAGGAGCCGATCGGCCGGTTGGGATCCTGCAGGCCCGCACGCGCCCGCCGCACCGCCGTCGACACCGCCCTGACGGCTTGCGTCTGGCCGACGACGCGCTTGATGAGCTGCTCCTCCATCTTGAGCAGCTTCTCCTTCTCGCCTTCCAGCATCCGCTCGACCGGCACGCCGGTCCAGCGCGCGACGACCTGGGCAATGCTGTCGGCCGTCACGGTCTCGGTGGGGGAAGCGTTGTCATCAGTCTCGATGGCGGCAAGCTTCTTCTCCAACTCCGGAATCCGGCCATAGGCGAGCTCGCCGGCCTTCTGGAACTCACCCTTGCGCTGCGCATTGGCGAGTTCCGTGCGCAAATGGTCGAGTTCGGTCTTCATCTTCTGGGCGTCGGAGAGCTTGCCTTTCTCCGCTTGCCATTTCGAGGTCAGGTCGGCGGACTTCTTCTCCAGCTCAACTAGCCCCTTGTCGAGATTCTGCAGGCGGCTCTTCGAGCCCGCATCGCGCTCCTTCTTCAGTGCCTGCTGCTCGATCTTGAGCCGCACGATCTCGCGGTCGAGCGAATCCAGCTCCTCGGGCTTCGAATCGACCTGCATCTTCAAGCGCGCCGAGGCTTCGTCGACGAGGTCGATCGCCTTGTCGGGCAGGAAGCGGTCGGTGATGTAGCGGTTCGACAAGGTCGCGGCCGCGACCAAAGCCGAATCCGCGATCCGTACGCCATGATGGAGCTCGTATTTCTCCTTCAGGCCACGCAGGATAGAGATGGTGTCCTCGACCGTCGGTTCCGAGACGAAGACCGGCTGGAAGCGCCGGGCGAGCGCCGCGTCCTTCTCGACATGCTTGCGGTATTCGTCGAGCGTGGTCGCGCCGACGCAATGCAGCTCGCCGCGCGCCAGCGCCGGCTTCAGCAGGTTGGAGGCATCCATGGCGCCATCGGTCTTGCCGGCGCCGATCAGCATATGCATCTCGTCGATGAAGAGGATGATGCCGCCGGCAGCCGAGGTCACCTCCTGCAGCACGGCCTTCAGCCGCTCCTCGAACTCGCCGCGATATTTCGCGCCGGCGATCAGTGAACCAAGGTCGAGCGAGAGCAGCTTCTTGTCCTTCAGGCTCTCCGGCACGTCGCCATTGACGATGCGCAGGGCCAACCCCTCGACGATGGCGGTCTTGCCGACGCCAGGCTCGCCAATCAGGACGGGATTGTTCTTGGTTCGGCGCGAGAGGACTTGAATGGTCCGTCTGATCTCCTCGTCGCGGCCGATGACCGGGTCGAGCTTGCCTTCACGCGCCGCCTTGGTCAGGTCGCGGGCGTATTTCTTGAGCGCATCATAGGCGTTCTCGGCCGAGGCACTGTCGGCCGAGCGCCCCTTGCGCAGGGCGTCGATGGCAGCACTCAGATGCTGCGGGCTGACGCCGCCACGGGCGAGCAGCTTGCCGGCATCGCTGTCCTTGTCGGTCGCCATCGCCTGAAGCAGCCGTTCGACGGTGACGAAGCGGTCGCCCGCCTTGTCGGCGACCTTCTCCGCGGCGRTGAAGACGCGCGCGCAATCCGGCGCCAGATGGACCTGCCCTGCCCCAGCGCCCGAAACCGTGGGCAGCTTCGCCAGCCCCGCCTCGGTCTCACCGAGGATGGTCCGCGAGTCGCCACCGGCGCGGTCGATCAGCCCGGCGGCCAAGCCTTCATTGTCGTCGAGAAGCACCTTGAGGAGATGCAGCGAGGTGAACTGCGGATTGCCCTCTCGCGCTGCCAGCGACTGTGCAGACTGGATGAAGCCCTTGGCGCGATCGGTATATCGTTCAGCATTCATCGCACAGCCTTCCGGAACACGATCGGACCAAGGCTCATGCCGGCGATCTCGAACAAGCCGGCCGCGCCCCTGCCAATCCTATGGAGCAACCGGTATGCCAAGGTCGGCATCGAATGAATTCAACACGATAAGCGGAAAGCGATCGGGTTCCCGGACAAACTGTCGCTGCTGCGCGGGACAATCTGTCCTTGCGCCGAATGGGGTCAGCGGGCGGCGGGCAGCCAGATCGTGAACGTCGTCCCCAGGCCCTGCTCGCTTTCGACCGAGATCTTGCCGCCCTGCCGCGTCACGAGCATCTGGCTGATCGACAATCCCAGTCCCGTGCCTTCGCGCCGCTTGGTCGTGAAGAACGGGTCAAAGATCTTCGGCATCACCTCGGGGGGCATGCCGGTGCCGGTGTCGGAAATCTGGATCGCGACCCCGGCCTGCCCGTCCATGTCGCTGTCGAAGGTGCACAAGCCGAGGCGGCCGCCATCCGGCATCGCATGGATGGCGTTGACGATGAGGTTGACCAGCACTTGCTGGAGCTCGGTGCGGTTCATCATGATCGGCCGGATTGCCCGATCCCCGCGCTCCACCTCGATCGTGCTCTTCTTCAGGAGGTGCTGCACCAGCGGCAGCGTGTCAGAGATGATGCCGGCAACGGCATAGTGCTCGGTATAGCCCGCATATTCCTGGGGCTTTGCGAACTGGAGCAGCTTGGTCACCATCTCCGTGACGCGGTCCATCTGCTGCTCGATCAGCCGGAACTCCGTCTGTGCCTGCCGGGCATCGCCCCCCATGAGCTGGCGGATCACCTCCAGATTGCCCTGCATGACGGCGATGGGATTGTTGATCTCATGGGCGACGCCGGCGGTGATCTCGCCGATCGCCGCGAGCTTCTCGGACATGACGAGCTGCCGGGTCGTCGTCTCGAGTTGTGTCGTCGTGAGCTGCAAGGCGCGGGCGCGTTCCTCGACACGCTGATTGAGTTCCTCATTCCATTGCCGCAATTCGGCGTCGCGCTGCTGCACCAGATCGAGCAGGTGATCGAGATGAAGCGCAACCCGGCCGATCTCGTCCTTGCTGACGACGTGACCGGTGCGCGCCGCGAGATCGCCGCCCTGGACCCGCGCAATGATGTCGCTCATGCGCTCCAGCGGCCTGAAGATCGCGCCGGCCCAATGCAGGAAGAGCGGCACCGTCGCGAACAGCGCGACGAGGAAGGCCGCGGCAATCGCCAGCAAGCTCTCCTGCTTGGCCGCGGTGAAGGGTTTTTCGAGGAACCCCGCATAGAGCATGCCGACGCGCCGGTCGGAGCTGTCTACGATCGGCTCGTAAGCCGAGACGTACCAGTCGTCGACGACGAAGGCGCTGCCGCGCCAGACCCGGCCCTCGTCGAGCACAGCTCTGCTCACCTCGGCCGAGACGCGCGTCCCGATCGCCCTCTGCCCCTCGAACATGCGCACATTGGTGCTGATCCGAACATCGCCGAGGAACAGGGTCACCGTCCCCCGGCTGCCCTCCGGCAAACCGGAGCCGTGATAGATCAGATCATTGATGTCATCGACGAAGGGAAGGTTCCGGTTGAGCAGGATGCCGCCGACGAGAGCACCGCGGCGACCGGTGGGCAAGCTGACCGGGCTCGCGCCCTGCAGCAGCAGCCCGCGCGGCTCGACCGAGGCGATGCTTGGGAGGCTGCCCTTCGTCGAAACGATCTCGACACGGGCGTGCAGGGCGAGCTCCGGCGAGATCGCAGCCAGATCTTTCTCGTCGAAGACATCGATTCCGGCCTTCGCGCGCCCTTGGAGCGCGGAGCCGATGACCGGCCAATTCCAACGTATCGAGGCGGAGGCCATCGGATGACCGCTGACGACGACCCGCCCGTCATCGGCGACGATATAGAGGAAATCGAGGCCACGCTGTGCGGCGACATCGGCAAGGAAAGTCGCCAGCTCGCCATTCGGCGCCTCGTCGCGACGTATCAGATCCTGGAACCGCGCCGCCTCCGTGACCGCGGTGAGGTGTTCTTCCGTGGTGTCACGGATGCGTGCCAGATACTGGTGAGCGATGGTCAGATCGTCATTGACCTTGGACAGCATCATCGCATTGAAACGGAGGTTCCAGCGATAGACGCTGATGCCGAGCAACAGCGGCAGGATGATCAGCATCGGCACGAGCGCGATCGCCAGCAGGCGATAGCGCACGGACCGGACGCGGCCCCCCTCCTCCGCCTCGCTAGACATTCCAGCTCGCGCATTTGCGGTCGATCGTCTTGCGCGAGATGCCCAGCCGGCGCGCCGCCGTCTCGCGGTCGCCGCCGACCTCGCGCAGAACCGCGAGGATATGTCGCCGCTCGACATCGGCCAATGTCTGTTGCGCCGCATCGCCGGGCGCTTCGCGGCGTTCGGCACCGCTGCTCAGCTCCGCAGGAAAGGTACCGAGAATGACGGCCCGCTCGATCAGGTTTCGCAGCTCGCGGATGTTTCCGGGCCAGTCGTAGCGCCGAAGCATGGCGCGCACCCGCTCGTCGATTGCGACCGGCGGCATGCCGAGCTGGYGGGAGAACTCGCGCATGAAGATCGCGGCAAGCTCCAGCACGTCGTCTCCGCGATCCCTCAGCGGCGGCAGGGCGATCTGCACGACGTTGATGCGGAAATAGAGATCAGCGCGGAACGTGCCCTCCTCGACCCGTCGCTCCAGATCGGCGTTCGTGGCGAAGATGAAGCGCGCATCGAAGGGAACCTCGCGCTCCGAGCCTACCGGCCGGACGCGACGATCCTCCAGCACGCGCAGCAGCTTGCTCTGCAGCGGGAAAGGCAGGTCGCCGATCTCGTCGAGAAAGATGGTGCCGCCATGGGCGTGCATGAACAGCCCTTCCCGCGCCCGGCCCGCACTGGTGAACGCGCCCTTTAGATGGCCAAACAGCTCGCTCTCGATCATGTCCGCGGGAATGGCCCCACAATTGATCGGCACGAACAGCTTGCCGGCCCGGTTCGATARTGCGTGGATCGAGCGCGCGACGACCTCCTTGCCGGTGCCCGACATGCCCGTCAGCAGGACGGATGTCGGCAGCGGCGCGACCCTGCCGACCGTGTCGTGCACGAGCTGGATCGCCCGGGAGTTGCCTAGCAGCCTGTCGCCCGGCAAGGGCTGATGCCCAGGCGAGCGCAATTCATGCCGCAAGACGTCGTTCTCGCGCTGCAACCGGGCGCGGTCGAGGCAACGYGACACCGCGTTGAGCAATTGGTTCGAACGGAAGGGCTTGAGGACGAAATCCACCGCACCGGCGCGCAGCGCCCCAATTGCGGTCTCCAGATCGGCATAAGCCGTCATCAGGATGACATCGGCGAAGAAACCAGCCGCGCGCTGCTCGGCCAGCCAGGCCAGGCCGTTCTGCCCGGGCATGATGTTGTCGAGGATCACGACGTCGAAAGGCTGCTCCTCGACCTTGYACGACGCCTCCTTCGCGCTCGCCGCCTCCTCGATCCGCTTGCAGTGCGGCCCGAGTAGCTTGACGAGGAAGTTGCGCATGCCTGGCTCGTCGTCGACCACCAGGATCGACGCGCCAGCCAGCCCCGGGCCGAATTCAGCATCGGCAGCGAGCTTTATTCCGGCGTCGCCCTGCTCCAGAGACATGTCCGTCCTTCCCCGTCCTGCCCATCTTCCGGAGGCCTTCCTGCTCACCACCAGCCAGGAACGCGACCGCGCCAACACCATCAGGCCAGCAGCATCGCAATATCGAATTGGCTGTGGCTGTCGCTACCGCCGACGACCGCAGAGCACACCGGGAGTTACCACGGCCCCAGAAAAGCCGGAGCCAGATCCTCGTTGACCATGCTCCGGGCCGCCGGGTCGGTCTGCCCGCTGCCGACCTCGTTCATCCGTTTCGCCGCGTCGAACAGGAGTGCGTGGACATCGTCTTCGCTCAGCAGCCCTCTTGCGACGAGCTTTCGAACCAAGGCCCGCAGGACGAGAGTATCAATGTTTCCCCGCCCCTGATGAGCCGTCAGCGCTTCGTTCATATCAGACCTCCTTGGCGTCGCCTGCGCGAACACCCTCTGCCCTCAACGCCCCTTCATGCCCTCGCGCAGCTCGACAAGGACGCGCCGCAAGCCATGGACCTGGTCGACGAGATGCAGGATCACGTCGATGCCCGCATCATTGGCGCCGAGATCGTCCTTGAGC
>NZ_JBFRDQ010000191.1:0-10807 GCF_052113865.1 Allobosea sp. TAB14
GACCGAAGATCTGAACGCCAAAGGCGACCGTCATCGGCTGCTGATGATGCTCGACGAGTTTCCGGCCTTGGGGAGACTGGACTTCTTCGAGAGTGCGCTGGCCTTCATGGCGGGTTACGGCCTGAAGGCGTTCCTGATCGCGCAGTCGCTGAACCAGATCGAGAAAGCCTACGGCCCGAACAACTCGATTCTCGACAACTGCCATGTCAGGGTCTCGTTCGCGACGAACGACGAGCGCACGGCTAAACGGGTGTCAGACGCCCTCGGCACAGCGACCGAGATGAAGGCGATGAAAAACTACGCCGGGCACCGGCTGTCCCCCTGGCTCGGTCATCTGATGGTGTCGCGCTCTGAGACCGCTCGGCCGCTGCTGACCCCCGGCGAGATCATGCAGCTTCCACCCGTCGACGAGATCGTCATGGTGGCGGGAACGCCACCGATCCGGGCGAAGAAGGCCCGCTATTTCGAGGACGCGCGGTTTCAGGAGCGCGTCCTGACCCCGCCGACGCTCTCGAAACCGAAGACCGCAAAGCCCGACGACTGGAGTGCGCTGCCCGTGCCGGCACGGCCCGAGATGGCGGCCGCGTCATCCAGCGGCGGCAAAACCGATGACGACGATCCGACCGAATCCGAACGCCGCCATCAGCCCGAACTGAACAAGGCCAAGGCCGTCGAGAAGCGAGAACCCATCAACAACGAGTTCGAGCCGGACCCAGCCGATGAAACCGAGGATGATGCGGCGCGCAACAGCCGGATGAACCGGCTCATGCAGCGCACGGCCCGCCTCGCCTCGCTCGATCCCGGCGACGGCATAGAGATGTGAGACGCCCGATGAAGAAACCCGCCAAGAAACAGCGCCTGTCCGTCTATCTCGACCCGGATATCATGAAGACGCTGGCCGGCTATGCCGCCCGCCGCGATCAATCCCGTTCGTTGATCGCCGAAGCGGCCATCGCGTCCTTCCTGTCGCCGGACGCAGCCGAACGGCAGGAGGCGGCGACAACCAGGCGCCTGGACCAGCTCGATCGCCGCATGACGCGGATGGAGCGGGATCTGGGCATCTCGGTCGAGACGCTGGCCGTGTTCGTGCGGTTCTGGCTGACGACGACCCCGGCCCTGCCCGAGCCTGCGGCACAGGCAGCGCGCGCCAAGGCCGGTGAGCGTTACGACGCGTTTATCGTTGCTCTTGGACGACGACTCGCGAAGGGACCGAAGCTTAATCAGGAAATCTCCGAAGACGTCGAACCTCCACGCGACGCGGAATAATCATCGTTCCGCGCCTTCACAAGTCATCGGCCATTCCGCCGATCCCCTGTTGTTCTACGCTAGGCCGCTACTACGTCCAAGACCTTGTTGCGACGCCCTGATTTCTGCCTCTCTTACTCATCCCCGATCCAGGGCTGGCCGAACGGTCCCTGAACGCAAGGGGACGACATGGCGGAATCTCACCAGACATCACAGGCGACAACGCGGGGTGCGCGCATGCTGCGTACCGCCCTTGGCCCCGCCATCGCCCGGTTTCTGGAAGACCCGTCGATCGTCGAGGTGATGCTCAATCCTGATGGCCGGCTCTGGATCGACCGGCTTTCCGAAGGTCTGTCCGATACGGGCGAGAAGCTGTCGCCGGCAGACGGCGAGCGCATCGTCCGCCTGGTCGCGCACCATGTCGGAGCCGAGGTGCATCCCGGCTCGCCGCGCGTCTCGGCCGAGTTGCCCGAAACCGGCGAGCGTTTTGAAGGCTTGTTGCCTCCCGTGGTCTCGGCCCCGGCCTTCGCCATCCGCAAACCCGCCGTCGCGGTGTTCACCCTCGATGATTACGTCGCTGCCGGGATCATGTCGGTCGACCAGGCCGAGGCGCTGCGCGTCGCGGTCGCCGCGCGCAAGAACATCCTCGTCGCGGGCGGCACCTCAACCGGCAAGACCACGCTGACCAACGCGCTGCTGGCAGAGGTCGCCAAGGGCACGGATCGCGTCGTCATCATTGAAGATACGCGCGAGCTGCAATGCGCCGCCCCCAACCTCGTCGCCATGCGCACCAAGGATGGCGTCGCCTCGCTCTCCGATCTGGTCCGGTCCTCACTGCGCCTGCGCCCCGACCGCATCCCGATCGGCGAGGTGCGCGGCGCCGAAGCCCTCGACCTGCTCAAGGCCTGGGGCACCGGCCATCCGGGCGGCATCGGCACCATCCATGCCGGCAGCGCCATCGGCGCTCTGCGGCGGATGGAGCAGCTCATCCAGGAAGCCGTCGTCACGGTCCCCCGCGCCCTGATCGCCGAGACCATCGATCTGGTCGCCGTGCTGTCCGGCCGCGGATCGCTGCGCCGCCTTGCCGAACTCGCCTGCGTCGAGGGGCTAGGCCCCGACGGCGACTACCGCGTCACCCCTTCAACCCAGCCCCCAACAGGAGAACTCACATGATCCGTCATGCCATCCGTATCCGCCGTCATGTCGCGACGGCCGCCGCCGTCACCTATGTCAGCCTGTTCCTCGCACCCGCCGCTCATGCGTCGGGATCGTCGATGCCGTGGGAGGCCCCGCTTCAGTCGATCCTGCAATCGATCGAAGGGCCGGTCGCCAAGATCATCGCGGTAATCATCATCATCGTCACCGGCCTGACGTTGGCCTTCGGCGACAGCTCCGGCGGCGCGCGCAAGCTGATCCAGATCGTCTTCGGTCTGTCGATCGCCTTCGCGGCCAGCTCCTTCTTCCTCAGCTTCTTCAGCTTTGGCGGCGGGGTGCTCGTCTGATGGCGACGTCGCTGGAAAACCTGGCCGAGGTGCCGGGCTTCGTGGCCCCCGTCCACAGGGCGCTGACCGAGCACATCCTGCTCGGCGGCGCCCCGCGCTCGCTCGCCATCGTCAACGGCACGCTGGCCGCAGCCCTCGGGCTCGGCCTGCGGCTCTGGCTGGTCGGCATCGCGCTTGGCCTGCTCGGCCACTTCGCCGCCGTCTGGGCCGCCAAGCGCGATCCGCTCTTCATCGATGTGGTCCGCCGGCATCTGCGCATCCCCGGTCATCTCCGCGTCTGAGGACCCCCCCATGATGAATCTCGTTGAATATCGCCGCACCGCTACGCGCCTCGCCGACTTCCTGCCCTGGGCGGCATTGGCAGGTGACGGCGTGGTGCTGAACAAGGATGGTTCATTCCAGAGGACGGCGCGGTTCCGTGGCCCCGATCTGGACAGCGCCGTTCCCGCCGAACTGGTCGCCGTCGCCGGGCGATTGAACAACGCCTTCCGTCGCCTCGGAAGCAGCTGGGCGATCTTCGTCGAGGCGCAGCGCCATGCCGCCGCGACCTATCCGGCAAGCCGGTTTCCCGATGCTGCATCGGCCCTGGTCGACGCGGAACGCAAGGCGGATTTCGAGGAGGCAGGCAGCCTGTATCTCGACGCGCTGCTCGCCGATCAGCCGCTGACCGGAGGGCTGGAGCCGCGTCTGGGCGATTCCCACCTGCGTATCCTCACCATCGTCGGTTTTCCCACGGCGACCACGCCCGGCATTCTCGACGAGCTCAACCGGCTGGCCTTTTCCTATCGCTGGTCGACGCGGGCCGTGATGCTCGACAAGACCGACGCGACGAAGCTGCTGACCAAGATCCGGCGGCAATGGTTCGCCAAGCGCAAGAGCATCGCGTCCATCCTCAAGGAAATCATGACCAACGAGGCCTCGGCCCTGGTCGATACCGACGCCTCCAACAAGGCCGCCGACGCCGACCTGGCGCTTCAGGAACTGGGCGCCGACTACGCCGGTCAGGCCTATGTCACGGCCACGGTGACGGTCTGGGACGACGATCCGCGCATCGCCGACGATAAACTGCGGCTGGTCGAGAAGGTCATCCAGGGCCGTGACTTCACTTCCATGCCTGAGACCATCAACGCGGTGGACGCCTGGCTCGGCAGCTTGCCAGGCCATGTCTATGCCAATGTCCGGCAGCCACCGGTATCCACCCTGAACCTCGCCCACATGATCCCGCTTTCGGCGGTGTGGGCAGGGCCGGAACGGGACGAGCATTTTGCAGCGCCCCCTCTGCTCTTCGGCCAGACCGAAGGCACGACCCCGTTCCGGTTTTCCCTTCACGTCGGCGATGTCGGCCACACCCTGATCGTCGGCCCGACGGGTGCGGGTAAATCCGTGCTGCTGGCGCTAATGGCGCTCCAGTTCCGCCGTTATGCCGGCGCCCAAATCTTCGCCTTCGACTTCGGCGGCAGCATCCGCGCCGCCGCGCTCGCGATGGGCGGCGACTGGCACGATCTCGGTGGCGGGTTAAGCGAAGGCGCCGCGGATAGCGTCGCGCTGCAGCCGCTCGCCCGTATCCATGACACCTACGAACGGGCCTGGGCCGCCGACTGGATCGTGGCGATCCTGTCGCGCGAAGGCATCACCATCACCCCGGACGTCAAGGAGCATCTGTGGTCGGCGCTGACCTCGCTGGCCTCGGCCCCGGTTCAGGAACGCACCATCACCGGGCTGGCGGTCCTGCTGCAATCCAACGATCTCAAGCAGGCGCTACGCCCCTACTGCGTCGGCGGCCCCTACGGCCGGTTGCTCGATGCCGAAGCCGAACATCTGGGCGGCGCATCCGTCCAGGCATTCGAAACCGAGGGCCTAATCGGCACCGGCGCCGCGCCCGCTGTGCTCGCCTACCTGTTCCACCGCATAGCCGACCGGCTCGACGGATCTCCGACCCTGTTGATCATCGACGAGGGCTGGCTGGCGCTGGACGACGACGGCTTCGCCGGCCAGCTCCGCGAATGGCTGAAGACGCTGCGCAAGAAGAACGCCAGTGTCGTCTTCGCCACGCAATCGCTTAGCGACATCGACAATTCCGCCATCGCCCCGGCCATCATCGAAAGCTGCCTGACCCGTCTGCTGTTGCCGAACGAAAGGGCGATCGAACCGCAGATCACAACGATCTATCGCCGTTTTGGTCTCAATGACCGGCAGATCGAGATCCTCGCACGGGCGACGCCCAAGCGCGAATATTACTGCCAGTCGCGGCGGGGCAACCGGCTGTTCGAGCTGGCCTTGAGCGACGTGGCGCTGGCGCTGTGCGCCGCTTCCTCGAAAACCGACCAGACCAGCATCGCACAGATCGTCGCCGAGCACGGCCGCGAGGGCTTCCTCACCGCCTGGCTGCGCCACCGCGACGTGGCGTGGGCCGCCGACCTCATCCCTGACCTTACCAACCTGGAGACACCATCATGACCATCCGCCGTTCCCGCGCGGCCTTCATCGCCGCCACCATCCTCGCCACTCCCCTGGCGCTGTCTCCGATCCTGACGACGCCGGCGCACGCCATCATCGTCTATGACCCGACCAATTATGCGCAGAACGTGCTTCAGGCCGCGCGCGCGCTCCAGCAGGTCAATCAGYAGATTACCCAGCTTCAGAACGAAGCGACGATGCTGATCAATCAGGCGCGCAATCTCGCGAGCCTGCCATATTCGTCGCTCCAGCAGTTGCAGCAATCCGTGCAACGGACGCAGCAGCTTCTCGCCCAGGCGCAGGGCATTGCCTTCAACGTCCAGCAGATCGATCAGGCTTTCCAGACCAAATACGCCAACGTCTCGCTATCCGCATCCGATTCCCAGCTTGTCGCCGATGCCCGCTCGCGCTGGCAGAACACCGTCGGCAGCCTTCAGGACGCCATGAAGGTGCAAGCGACCGTCGTGGGCAACATCGACACCAACCGCACCGAGATGTCGGCGCTGGTCGGCCAGAGCCAGGGCGCCACCGGAGCCTTGCAAGCGACGCAGGCCGGCAATCAGCTTCTCGCCCTTCAGGCCCAGCAACTCGCCGACCTCACAGCCGTCGTCGCCGCCAACGGACGAGCGCAGGCGTTGCAATCGGCTGAAGCGGCAGCGGCGGCCGAACAGGGGCGCGAGCAGCGCCGCCGGTTCCTTACCCCCGGCTCCGGCTACCAGCCGGGGAACGCCCAAATGTTCAACAACAACTGAAAGCCGAAACGGGGGAATCCACCATGGACGGCAAGATGCTCGCTCGCCTCGGCGCCGTCGTCTTTGTCGCAGTCGCGATCACCGCGACCGCGATCGAGATGACCCGCAAGGAAGAAGTCCCGGCGCCAGCCTCCACCCGGCAACTTCAGTCGTCCACCCCCGATCCACTGCGCGCCGGTCAACGCCGCTGCCAGCAGCTCGGTGAAGCCGCGACCCGCGACGCCGAATGCCTGGGCATCTGGGCCGAAAGCCGTGATCGCTTCCTCGGAACCCCGTCGCCAGTCGCACCGGCCGCTCCCCATCAGGACGAAGGACAATAATCATGGGCGGCACCGGCGTCATCGACCAGTTTCTTCAGGTCTTCACCAGCTACATCGACTCAGGGTTCGGCCTGCTCGGCGGCGAGGTCGCCTTCATCGCCACCACGCTGATCGTCATCGACGTGACGCTGGCCGCTCTGTTCTGGTCGTGGGGCGCCGATGACGACATCATTGCCCGGCTGGTGAAAAAGACCCTGTTCGTCGGCGTCTTCGCCTACCTGATTTCCAACTGGAACAATCTGGCGAAGATCGTCTTCGACAGCTTTGCCGGCCTCGGCCTCAAGGGTTCCGGCACCAGCTTCACCACGGCCGATCTGCTCCGCCCCGGCAAGGTCGCCCAGACCGGCCTCGACGCCGGACGGCCGCTGCTGGAGTCGATCTCCGGCCTGATGGGCTACTGGGCCTTTTTCGAGAACTTCATTCAGATCGCCTGCCTCCTGTTTGCCTGGGCGCTGGTGTTGCTCGCCTTCTTCATCCTGGCCGTCCAGCTCTTCGTCACACTGATCGAGTTCAAGCTGACGACGCTCGCCGGCTTTGTCCTCATTCCCTTCGGCCTGTTCGGCAAGTCCGCCTTCATGGCCGAGAAGGTCCTCGGGAACGTCATTTCCTCCGGCATCAAAGTGCTCGTCCTCGCCGTCATCATAGGCATCGGCTCGACCCTGTTCGGCCAGTTCACCGCAGGCTTCGGCGGCGCAACGCCGACCATCGACGACGCCATGGCCATCGTGCTGGCGGCGCTTTCCCTCCTCGGTCTCGGTATTTTCGGCCCCGRCATCGCCAACGGCCTTGTTTCCGGCGGTCCCCAGCTCGGCGCCGGCGCCGCTGTCGGAACCGGCCTCGCCGTCGGTGGTGCAGCCATGGCGGCAGGCGGCGCGGCAGGTCTCGCTATGAAGGGTGGTGCCGCGGCTTTGTCCGGTGGCGCGGCCGCCGTTCGCGGGGGCGYCGCCGCTGCCGGCGGAGCCTCTACCGCCTATGGCCTCGCCTCTGCTGGTCAGTCCGGCGCGAGCGGTGTCGCTTCCGGCCTTGGCGGCGTGGCGAAGGCAGCGGGCAGCGCAGCCGTATCGCCACTGAAGCGCGCAGCCTCGAAAGCCGCTGAGAGCGTCAAATCCAGCTTCTCGGGCGGCGCGAAATCCGCCTTCGAGACCACCGGCGGCTCCTCGACCATGGGAACGATCGGCGGCGAGGCCGAAGCCGCTGCCCCGTCATCTCCCGCCGCCCCGAACGGCCCGCCTGACTGGGCCAAACGGATGAAGCGCTCGCAGGGCCTGTCCCACGGCGTTTCCGCCGCCGCCCATGCGGTGCGCTCCGGCGACAGCCACGGCGGCGGCTCTTCCATCAACCTTTCTGAAAGTGACCGCTGATGTTCAAACGACCCGCCACCCATTACGGCAAGACGCCCGAACCCGAGACCCCTTACCAACGCGCCGGACAAGTCTGGGACGAGCGCGTCGGCTCCGCCCGCGTCCAGGCGAAGAACTGGCGATATATGGCCTTCGGTTCGCTGATCCTGTCTGCCGGCTTCGCCGCCGCCCTCGTCTGGCAGTCGGCGCGCGGCACCATCGTCCCCTGGGTGGTGCAAGTCGACCGTCTCGGCCAGTCGCAGGCGATCGCGCCCGCGGTTGCCGACTATCGCCCGACCGATCCCCAGGTCGCCTGGCACCTGGCCCGCTTTGTCGAACAGGTCCGCTCGATCCCGGCCGACGCCATCATCGTGCGCCAGAACTGGCTGCGCGCCTATGACTTCACGACCGATCGAGGCGCGATGGCGCTCAACGATTACGCCCGTACCAACGACCCTTTCACCAAGGTCGGCAAGCAGCAGATAGCCGTCGACGTCTCCAGCGTGATCCGAGCCTCGCCGGACTCGTTCCGCGTCGCCTGGGTGCAACGCACCTATCAGGACGGCTCACTGGCCTCGACCGAACGCTGGACCGCCATCCTCACCATTGTCGTGCAGTCGCCCCGCGACGCCGAAAAACTCCGGGCCAATCCGCTCGGCATCTACGTCAACGCAATCAACTGGTCGAAGGAGCTGGGGCAATGAGCCGGCAGACGATGAACCCTGCCGGACTTCCGGCTTTCCGCAAAACCGCCATTCTGGCCGTGCTGCTGGCGACGACAGCGCTGGCCGGCTGCACCACCATGAAGAAGCCGCCGGAAATCTCTTACGACGATGCCGCGCCCGCTGTGCAGACCGTCGATCCGGCCTCGCCGGTAAGAGTGGTCGAACTGCCGCGTCCRCTGCCGCTACCTGGACAGATGAGGCCGGTCGAGGAGTCCCGCCGCGCACCTGAGCCGACCGATCCGGCTGCCCGCGTCAATCAGGCCAATGCCGCCGCCCGCATCCAGCCAGTGCGCGACGGCTTCATCAACGCCATGCAGGTCTATCCCTATACTGGCGGCGCTCTCTATCAGGTCTATACCGCCGTCGGCCAGATCACCGACATCGCGTTGCAGCCCGGCGAACAGCTTGTGGGGTCAGGCCCGGTCGCCGCCGGCGACACCGTGCGCTGGATCATTGGCGACACCGAAAGCGGCTCCGGCGCGACGCGCCAGATCCACATCCTCGTCAAACCCACCCGCGCCGAGCTGATGACCAATCTCGTCATCAACACCAACCTGCGCACCTATCACATGGAACTGCGCTCGACCGAGCGCACCTATATGGCGTCGGTCTCCTGGCAGTATCCGCAGGACCAGCTCATTGCGCTGCGACGCCAGAATGTTGAAGCCCAGGCCCAGCAGCCCGTCGCGACCGGCGTCGATCTCGCCAATGTCAATTTCCGCTACGCCATCGAAGGTGACCGCGCGCCCTGGCGGCCGCTGCGCGCCTATGACGACGGGCGGCAGGTGTTCATCGAATTCCCGCGCGGCATTGGCCAGGGCGAGATGCCGCCGCTGTTCGTCGTTGGCCCGGAGGGCAATACCTCGGAACTGGTGAACTACCGTGTCAGCGGCCGCCACATGATCGTCGACCGCCTGTTCGCCGCTGGTGAGCTTCGCCTCGGTTCCGGCAATTCCCAGAAGCGCGTCCGCATCACCCGCACCGATGGGAGGCCTGCATCGTGAGTGAAGAAGAATCCCGAAAAGAGGACGTGGACGCGCCGCTGGTCGGAGCGCCGGGCGAACCGGCGGCGCCCATGCGTCTGCGCGCGGAAGCCCCACGCGTCACCCGCCTGTCGCGCAAGGTGCTGGCGGGCCTCGGGCTCGTCGCCAGCCTCGGTGTCGGCGGTGCGCTGATCTATGCACTCCAGACCCGCGATCCCGGCACCGGCAATGAGGAACTCTATTCCACCGACAACCGCGCCACGGCCGACGGCATCGCCGGCCTGCCGAGCGACTATACCGGCCCTGTCCTGGGACAGCCGCTCCCCGGTGATCTCGGGCGTCCCATCCTCGATGCGCAGAACAGAGGCCAGGCCGTGCCGGTCCCCGGCATGGCGGTTCCCGATCCGGGCCTCAGCGCCGAGGAGCAACGACGGATTCAGGAGCTGGAGGCAGCGAGGACCGCGCGGCTGTTCGCCTCGACGGAAACGCGGACGACGACATCCGCTGTCACGGCTGGCGACAACCATTCGCCTGCGCCACCGTCGCTGGCCAGTCTCGGACTAGGCCCGCAGCCTTCCACACCCAACGCCCAGGATCGCCAGCTCGCCTTCCTCAATGCCGCGGTCGACCGGCGCACCGTGTCGCCGGATCGGATCGCCGCACCTGTATCGCCTAACGTCCTGCAGGCGGGCTCCATCATCTCGGCCGCGCTGATCACCGGCATCCGTTCGGATCTTCCCGGCCAGATCACCGCCCAGGTGACGGAAAACATCTATGACAGCCCTACGGGCCGCATTCTGCTTGTACCGCAGGGCACGCGCATCATCGGCGAATACGACAACGGCGTCGGCTTCGGACAGCGCCGCGTGCTGCTGGTGTGGAACCGCCTGATCCTGCCCAATGGCAAGTCCATCGTGCTGGAACGCCAGCCGGGCGCCGATGCCGAAGGCTATGCCGGTCTCGAGGATGGTGTCGACTATCACTGGTGGGACCTGGCCAAGGCCGCCGCTCTTTCGACCCTGCTCGGCGTCGGCGCAGAACTCGCCACCGACGACAATGACCGTCTGGTCAGCGCCATCCGCGATGGCGCGCAGGACACCATCAACGACGCCGGCCAGCAGATCGTCCGCCGTCAGCTCAATGTCCAGCCGACGCTCACGATCCGACAGGGTTTTCCGGTCCGCGTGGTTGTGACCCGCGATTTAGTCCTCGAACCTTACGGAGGCTGACATGACCAAGCTGAAACTTGGACCGATCACCGAAGACAAGCCGGTCAAGATCACAATCGATCTACCCGGCAGCCTGCATCGCGATCTGGTCGCCTACGCCGAAGCCCTGGCTAGAGAGATCGACCAACCGGCGACCGATCCGAAGCGGCTGATCGTGCCGATGCTGGAACGATTCATTGCGACGGATCGGGGGTTCGCGAAACTTCGCCGTGCGCCGGAACACGCTTCACGCCGTGTGAAGCATCCGTCAGACC
>NZ_JBFRDQ010000192.1:0-7687 GCF_052113865.1 Allobosea sp. TAB14
GTGCTTTTAGCGTTGTTGACGCGGCGCAAGCTGCTCCAGCAAATCCCGCGGCGAAGACGCTGAAAGCGCCGTCGCGTTCAAGATTATTGCTCGGGTTATTATTATTGGCAATGAAACAGAATATGCGTTTTGCGTGACAGGAAGCGATGATTTGTTTTGTATCCGGCGAAGCGGCGAGGCGATCGACATCGTCGCCGCATCGAGCGGATGTCAGACCGTGGCGGCTTCCAGAGCGGGCGCCCCCACCTCGCTCGAAAGGGCGGGCCCGAGCTTCGGCGGGCTGAGATAGCGCTCGCCGCTATCGGCGACGATGGCGACGATCGTCTTGCCGGCATTTTCGGGCCGCCTTGCGAGCGCCGTGGCGGCGAACAGCACCGCGCCCGACGACGTCCCGGCCAGGATGCCTTCGCGCTGCGCCAGGATCCGCGCGAAGTCCCGCGCCTGCGCCGTCTCGGTGACGATCACCTCGTCGACGACGGAAGCGTCGAAATTCTCCGGCAGGTAGCCGGGCTCGACCTCCGTCACCTTGTGGACGCCCTCGATGCTGTCCGGATAGGGAGCGTCCAGCGAGGGCACCGAGGCAGGGCCGGGCTCGACGACGACGATCTGCACCTCCGGGTTCTGTCGCTTCAGGAAGCGCCCCGTGCCGGAGATCGTGCCGCCGGTGCCGACGGCCGCCACGAAGATATCAACTTCCCCGGCTGTATCCCGCCAGATCTCGGGGCCCGTCGTCTCGAAATGGACGCGCGGATTGGCCGGATTGGCGCGCTGATTGGTGTAATAGGCGTCCGGATTCTCGCGGCGCACCCGATCGATGATCGCGTGGATGGCGCCGGGTTCGAGGAAGACGCTGTTGTCGATCAGGACGATCTCGGCGCCGTAATGAGCGAGCAGCTTGAGCTTGTCCTCGCTGATCGTGTTGCGCAGGTAGAATTTTGAAGGATAGCCGCGTGCCGCGGCCAGCGCCGCGAGCCCGATCCCGGTATTGCCGCTGGTCAGGTCGACGATCTGCTGGCCGGGCTTCAACCGGCCGCTCTCCTCGGCCTCGCGGATGAGGCCCCAGGCCGTCCGGTCCTTGATGCTGCCGGCGGGGTTCAGATACTCGATCTTCGCGAGGATACGGGCGCCGAGCTTCAGCTCTTCTGCGAAGCGGCCCAGTTCGAGGAGCGGCGTATTGCCGACCAGGGCCGCGAAATTCTCGTTTCTCGATGTCATGATGCGCTCTCAGGACAGGCTGGAACAGTGCGACCGCGCCCGATCTTCGAAGGGCAGATGGGTCTGGTCCGCGTCGCCCTCAGCCCCGGCGGCCGGATCAATCGTGCTGGCCAGCATTCGGGTTCAATTCAGGCTGGCAATCAATACCTTCAGCAAAATAAGTATATCGACCTATGGAGAGGTCGACGATTGTTCAATATTTCTAGCGACCGCTGAATCAAGAGCGAGAACTTGCTGATCAGGGCGCCGCAAGCCACTCGCGGCTTGCGGCGCCCTTGTCGTCCTGGGCGTGCCGCGGCTGGCGAGCCGGGTCAGGCTTGCGATGTGCAGAGGCGCTCTTCCCTCTCCACCACTGGCTCGGTTCCCGTTTCCGCCCTCCGGCCGAGGAAAGCGAAGACGACGATCGCGGTGAGGATGGTGATGGCGCAGAGCATCAGGAGCAATGTCGCGAAGGCGTCGCCATAGCTCTGCATGAGCGCAGCGCGGCTCATCAGCGGCAGGGCGGCCGCGGCCACGATATCGCCGGTGACGAGCAGCTGGGCCGCCGGTCCGGCATGGGCCGCCGCCGCACCAACCGCCAGATGCCCCGCYGTCAAGGCGGAYAACACGGCGCTGACCACGGCGAGCGCCACRCCTTCGCCGGCCACRCGSGTGGYGCTGAARATGCCGGTTGCCATGCCGGCGCGCTCCTTGGGCACGACGCTGACGGCAAGCCCGTCCATCAGCCCCCAGGGGAGGCTGATGCCGATGCCGATCAGGGCCATTGGCATGGCGACACCCATTGTCTCGCTTCCGAGCGGCATGCGGCTCAGCCAGAACAAGCCGACAGCGCAGATCAACAAGCCGACGCCGCAGATCGCCGCCGGTGCGAACCAGCGCGTCAGCAGGCCAGCCGCGAAAGGGAGAGCCAGCAAAGGTGCGGAGAGTGCGATCATCAGCCGGCCGGCAGCGATCTCGCTCAGGCCCTCGATGCCGATGAAACGCACCGGCAGCAGGATCAGCAGCACGACGAAGGCATAGGCCGGCGCCGCCGCGAGTAACTGCACCCCGACGAAGCGGGGGTAGCGGAACAAGGTGAGGTCGAGCATCGGCCGAGCGACGCGCCGTTCGATCACGCCGAAGGCGATGAAGAGCGCGGCGGAGCCCGCCAACAGGGTCATCACGGTCGGCTCGGCCCAGCCGCGCTCCGGCGCCAGCAGGACGCCATAGGTAAAGAGCGCCAGGGCCAGGGTGAAGGAGAGGGCGCCCGGCCAGTCGAGTCCGGTGGCGTCCGGGTCGCGCGTTTCGCGCAGGAAGCGCGCCCCGAGCGCCAGGGCGAGCGCGGCCAAAACGACCACGAGCCCAAAGATGCTGCGCCAGCCGAAGGCATCGATCATCAATCCCGAYGCGATCGGYCCGAAGGCAAGGCCGACACCAAAGCTCGTGCCGACGATGCTGAAGGCACGGATGCGTGCGCGCCCCTCGAATTCCTGCGCGAGTGCCGCCATGCCGCCGGAAAAGGCGGCCGCCGCGGCGATGCCTTGGGCCGCCCGCCCCAGATCGAACCAGAGGATGTCGGGTGCGACGGCGAGTGCCGCGGAGATCATCCCGAATGCGCCGACGCCGATGAGGAAGAGGCGCTTGCGGCCATAGGCATCCGCGAGCCCGCCCGCCGCCATCAGGCTCGATCCGAAGGTCAGCATGAAGGCGTTGGTGACCCAGTTGAGCGCGATCGGACTGCCGCCCAGCGTTTTGCCGATGGCAGGAAGCGCCACAGCCGGCCCCGTGAAGGTGAGTGGCATCGCGGCGGCGGCGAGGCAGACGGAAAGGAGCACGAGCGCCTGTCTGGCCGTGCTCGGCCGCGTGATGGTTTGCGTCATGGATTGGATGCCTTGTTCGACAACGGCGCAGCGACCCCAGCTGGCGCTCGCCTTGCGGTCGAAACAGGATATTATCGATCTAATTGGAGCCAAGCGGCTTCGTATTCCGATCATATCGGAAGAATTCGCTCGAATAACCACGTATCGAGGGGGTAAGGATGGATTCGCTGACCGGCCTAACGGCCTTCGTCCGGACCGCCGATTTCGGCAGTTTTGTCGTGGCCGGGCGCGTGCTCGGGCTTTCCGCCTCCGCGGTCGGCAAGGCCGTGACCAAACTCGAACAGCAGCTCGGCATCCGCCTGTTCCAGCGTTCTACGCGCAGCCTGCGCCTGACCGAGGAGGGGCGCGCTTTTCACGAGCGCTGCCGGCGCATTCTCGACGATCTCGACGATGCCCGCGCGATGCTCGCTCACACGATGGATGTGCCGCGTGGACGCCTGCGGATCAGCACGCCGATCGTGAGCTATCATCTGCTCTTGCCGGTTCTGCCGGAGTTCATGGCGCGCTATCCCGAGATCGAGGTCGATCTCGATTTCAACGACCGCCTCGTCGATCTGATCGACGAGGGCGTCGATGTCGCGATYCGCAGCGGAGATCTCCCGGATTCGCGCCTGATGGCGCGGCGGCTGCGCCCATTCCAGCTGCTGCTCTGTGCCGCACCATCCTATCTGGAGCGCCACGGYAAGCCAGAGTGCCCGCGCGACCTCGACGGGCATCTCGGTGTCCGCTTCCGTTTTCCCAACAGCGGCAAGATTCAAGCATGGCCACTCACACTGCCGGCTGGAGAACCGGAGTTGCGCACACGCACGGTCTTGACCTGCAACAACATGGAGGCGCTGCGCGGCTCAACCATCGCTGGCCTCGGTATCGGCTGCATACCGGATTTCCTGGCGCGTGATCCGCTGGCGAAGGGCGAGCTGCWCACCCTGCTCGAYGAMCRSATCGAYGCTCCCGGCCATTTCAGCCTGATCTGGCCCTCCAGCCGCAATCTCTCGCCGAAGGTCCGCGTCTTCGTCGATTTTATCGGAGAACGCCTGTTTTCAAGCCGCTGCGAAGCGCTTCCTCCGACGGCCGTCGTTCCGGGTTGAGGCGCCTGCGCGCCGGGCAGCCGCTACGTCTCGAACGGTGCGTAAAAGTGAAGGAACAGGTCGATCCCGGCCTCGATCTGCGTCTCGAGCTCGGCCCGGCTCGGCACCGCCGCAGGCAGCAGCAGGCGCGTGATGTCGAGATCGCCTCTGACGAGGCTCAGGAACTGCTTCGCCGCCAGTGTCGGGTTCGGAACATGCAGCTTGCTTGCCCGATGGGCCTCGCCGAGGAAGGCCGCCAGGTGCTCCGTCAGCGCTTTGGGGCCGCTCTCGAAGATGGCGGCGCCGATCGACGGAAATCGCGGCACCACGCCGATGACGGCACGCTGCAGGAACATGGCCTGCTCCGATAGGAAGATGTCGACGAACTTCTCGGCGACGCGCTTGAGCACAGCGGCAATATCGCTTCTGTCGGTTACGATCCGCCCGATCTCATCCGTCATCCGCTCGGCCTCGTCGACGACCACGGCGGTGAACAGCTCTTCCTTGCTGGCGAAATGCGCATAGAGTGTCGCTTTCGACACCGGCGCCTGCCGAGCGACCATGTCCATGCTGACCGTGTCAAAGCCGTGGTCGAGAAAGAGCGCGCGGGCGGCCGCCAGGATCGAGCCGACCTTGCGATCGCGCTGGGTCGGCGCGAGGCCGGCGCTCCGAGGATCTCGAGTTCCACCGCCTCGCGGCGGGGCGCGTGTGGTCATTGATTTTTCTCTAAACTGAACCGTTCAGTTCATGATTGACATAGGCCGCTCACTCAAGCAAATGTCAAAACTGAACGGTTCAGTTCAATTTTGACATGGGTGACCGATGCCGATGCGATGGCCGCTTCGCTTCCCTGGACGATCCACCGCCGGCCTTCTGGTTGGTCTTGCCATGGTCCTCGCTGCCTGCGGCGAGGAGAAAAACCCCTCTGCGCGGGCGCCGATGTCCGTCAAGGCCGAGCGCGTATCCGCATCGCAGCACGCCCTGTCGGTCGCACTGACGGGCGAGGTGAAGGCGCGCGTCCAGAGCGATCTCGCCTTCCGCTTCACCGGCCGCATCGCCGAACGCTTCGTCGAGATCGGCGATCATGTCGAGGCGGGGCAGGTTCTTGCGCGGCTGGAATCGCAGGAGCAGACGGCTGACCTCGCCTCCATGACGGCCGGCGTCCAGTCGGCCGAGGCGACCCTGCGCCAGACGACGGCCGCCTTCGAGCGTCAGAAATCCCTGCTCGCCAACGGTTTCACCACGCAGACCAATTTCGACAATGCCCAGCAGGCGATGCAGGCCGCCCGCGCGACGCTCGACGCGGCCCGCTCCAATCTGGGAACGGCCAGGGAGCAGCTCGTCTATACGTCCTTGACCGCGGACGCCTCGGGCGTCGTGGTCGCGCGCAACGCCGAGGCCGGGCAGGTGGTCGAGGCGGCGCAGGCGGTTTTCACCATCGCCCGCGACGGCGAGCGCGACGCGGTCTTCGATGTCTATGAGGGGCTCCTGGCCCAGCGCCCGGCCGACGACACCATCGAGCTCGCGCTCGTCTCCAATCCGGCCGTGCGCGCGACCGGCAAGGTCCGTGAGGTCGCCCCCGCCATCGATCCCGCGACGGGAACCGTTCGCGTCAAGATTTCGATCGACGCGCCACCTCCCGCCATGACCCTGGGCGCGGCCGTCACCGGAATCGGCCGGTTCAAGCCCGACAATGTCTTCGCGCTGCCGGCGGGCGCCTTCTTCACCGAGAACGGCAAGCCCGCCGTCTGGACGGTCGACCCGCGCAGCCATGCCGCCGCGATCAGGCCGATCACGGTCGACAGCTACCGGACGGGCGAGCTGCTGGTCCGCGATGGGCTGGAGGCCGGCGACATTGTCGTGACGSCCGGCACGCAATTGCTCAGGCCGGGCCAGATCGTGAAGCCGCTGCTGCCGGATGCGCAGCCCCGCGAGGAGACCAAGAAATGAGGCGCGCGCTCGTTCTCCTCTCCACCGCGGCCGTCGTCTGCGCGCTGGCCGGCTGCAATGCCGAGGGCGACGCCACCAAGGCGAAGACGGTGCCGCGCCCGGTCCTCTCCGTCGTGGTCAAGCCGCAGGAAGACCAGGATGTCGGCTTTGCGGGCACGATCCAGCCGCGCTTCCAGACCGATCGCGGCTTTCGCGTGCTCGGCCGCCTGATCTCGCGTCAGGTCGATATCGGCGACGTCGTCGCCCCGGGGCAGGCGCTGGCGCAGATCGATCCCCAGTTGCTGGATCTTACCGTGCGCGGCAGCGAGGCCGATCTCGCCAAGGCGCAGGCGCAGCTCGCGAACGCCTCTGCCGCCGAGGCCAGGATCAGCACCCTGTTTGCCAAGCAGATCGCGAACCAGGCCGATCTCGATACGGCCAAACAGTCCCTGGAGGCTGCAAGTGCCGGCGTGAAGCAGGCTCAGGCCAGCCTCGACAAGGCGCGTGAGCAGCGCGGCTATGCGGCCCTGACGGCGGACGAGGCCGGCGTGGTCACCAGCGTCAACGCCGAGGTCGGCCAGATGGTCACCGCCGGCCAGAAGGTCATGACGATCGCGCGTACCGACATTCGGGAGGCTGTCGTCGATATTCCCGATGCCACGGCGCGCTCCCTGCGCCAGGGCGAGCCCTTCGCGATCCGTCTGCAGGCGGATCCGTCCGTCACCGCGACCGGCAAGCTGCGCGAGATCGGCCCGCAGGCCGATGCCGCGACGCGCACGCGCCGGGTCAAGATCACGCTCGACCAGAGCGTCGATGCCTTCCGGCTGGGCGCCACCGTCACCGTGCTGCCGACGATGCCCGCAGCGGCGCAGGCGGTGTTCGACATCCCGGCCGCCGCGCTTCTCGAGCGGGACGGCAAGACGCTCGTCTGGCTGCTCGACCCGGGTACCGGAACGGTCCGCTCCTTCGCCGTCGAGGTGGCGGAACGGATCAACGGCAAGGCCCGGATCGTCGGGCAGTTGACGGCTGGCGTGCGCATCGTCGTCGCCGGCGTCAACAGCCTGTCCGAAGGACAGAGCGTCAAGTTCGATGAAGGAGCCGCCCGGTGAAGCGCTTCAACCTCTCCGATTGGGCGCTGCAGCACCGCTCGCTCGTCTGGTATTTCATGATCGTGGCCTCGCTCGCCGGGCTGTTCTCCTATTTCAACCTCGGCCGGGCGGAAGATCCCGATTTCACCATCAAGACGATGATCATCCAGGCGCGCTGGCCCGGCGCGACCGTGGAGGACGTGATCGGCCAGGTCACCGACCGCATCGAGAAGAAGCTCGAGGAGCTCGACTCCTTCGACTACGCCAAGAGCCTCAACATGCCCGGGCAGACGACGATCTTCGTCAACCTCAAGGACACGACCAAGGCCAAGGACATCCCCGCGATCTGGGTCAAGATCCGCAACATGATCGGGGACATCAAGAGCCAGTTCCCCGATGGGGTCGTCGGTCCGAGCTTCAACGACAATTTCGGCGACGTCTACGGCAACATCTATGCCTTCACCGCAGACGGCTTCAGCCAGCGGCAATTGCGCGACTATGTCGAGGATGTCCGCGCCAAGGTTCTGAC
>NZ_JBFRDQ010000193.1:0-12003 GCF_052113865.1 Allobosea sp. TAB14
CACCGGGCCCGCATCCTGCACCTGCAGCGGGGCCTGCTCCTCGGGCTGATCGAAGCGGACCTCGACGCGCGAGAGATGGCCGGTGACCTGCTGGCGGAGCTGCCCGATCAGCCCGTCGAAGAGCTCGAAGGCCTCCTGCTTGTATTCCTGCAGCGGGTCGCGCTGGGCATAGCCGCGCCAGCCGATGACCTGCCTGAGATGGTCGAGGGTGACGAGATGCTCGCGCCAGAGATGGTCGAGCGTCTGCAGGAGCACCTGCTTCTCGACATAGGTCATGACCTCTTCGGTGTTGCGCTGGATGCGGGCGGCATAGTCCTCGTCGGAGAGCTTGCGGATGCGCTCGCGCAATTCGGTGTCGGCGATGCCCTCCTCCTTGGCCCAGTCCTCGATCGGCAGATCGAGGTTGAGGTACTGCACCACCTCCTGCTTGAGGCCGGCGGTGTCCCACTGCTCGGGATAGGCCTCCTCGGGGATGTGGCGGGCGACGAGGTCCTCGGCGACGCCCTGGCGCATGTCGTCGATGGTCTCGCGCACGCTCGGCTGCTTCATGAAGTCGCGGCGCTGCTCGAAGACGACCTTGCGCTGGTCGTTCATGACGTCGTCGTATTTCAGGATGTTCTTGCGGATGTCGAAGTTGCGCGCCTCGACCTTGCCCTGCGCCTTCTCCACCGCCTTGTTGATCCAGGGATGGACGATCGCCTCGTCCTCCTTGAGGCCGAGCTTCTGCAGCATGCCGTCCATCCGGTCGGAGCCGAAGATGCGCATCAGGTCGTCCTGCAGCGACAGGAAGAATTTCGAGCGGCCGGGATCGCCCTGGCGGCCGGCGCGGCCGCGCAGCTGGTTGTCGATGCGGCGGCTCTCGTGGCGCTCGGTGCCGACGATGTAGAGCCCGCCCGACTTCAGCACGCGCTGCTTGAAATCGGCGACCTCGGCGCGGATGGCGGCGGCCTTCGCGTCACGCTCCGGGCCGGGCTCGATACCGGCGAGGTCGTGGGCGATGCGCATCTCGGCATTGCCGCCGAGCTGGATGTCGGTGCCGCGGCCGGCCATGTTGGTGGCGATGGTGATGGCGCCGGGCACGCCGGCCTGGGCGACGATATAGGCTTCCTGCTCGTGGAAGCGGGCGTTCAGCACGGCGAAGGCCTTGACGGTCTCGCCCTTGCGGGCGGCGGCGTAGACCGGCTCCAGCGCGGTGGGGTCGGTGAAGTCGATGAGCTTGTAGCCCGCCTTCTCCAGCATCTCGGCGATAAGCTCCGAGCGCTCGATCGAGGTGGTGCCGACGAGTACCGGCTGGCCGTTCTCCTGCGCCTGCTTGATCTCGCGGATGACGCCGCGAACCTTCTCCTCGAAGGTGCGATAGACCTCGTCGTCCTCGTCCTTGCGGGAGATCGGGAGGTTGGTCGGGATCTCGACGACCTCGAGCTTGTAGATCTGGAAGAACTCGTCCGCTTCGGTCGCGGCCGTGCCGGTCATGCCGGCGAGCTTCCTGTAGAGGCGGAAATAGTTCTGGAAGGTGATCGAGGCGAGCGTCGCGTTCTCGGGCTGGACGGTGACGCGCTCCTTGGCCTCGAGCGCCTGATGGAGCCCTTCCGAATAGCGCCGCCCCGGCATCATGCGGCCGGTGAACTCGTCGATGATCACGACCTCGTCGTTGCGGACGATGTAGTCCTTGTCGCGGGTGAAGAGGGCGTGGGCCCTCAGCGCCTGGTTGACGTGGTGGACGATGGTGATGTTGTGGGCGTCGTAGAGGTCGCCCTCGGTCAGGATGCCGGCCTGCCGCAGCAACTCCTCGATATGCTCGTTGCCGGCTTCGGTCAGTGCCACCGTGCGCTGCTTCTCATCGACCTCGTAATCGGTCGGGACGAGGCCGGGCAGCACCTTGTCGATCGAAACATAAAGGTCCGACTTGTCGTCGAGCGGGCCGGAGATGATCAGCGGCGTGCGGGCTTCGTCGACCAGGATCGAGTCGACCTCGTCGACGATGGCGAAGTGGTGGCCGCGCTGGCTCATCTGCGCGACGTCGTACTTCATGTTGTCGCGGAGGTAGTCGAAGCCGAATTCGTTGTTGGTGCCGTAGGTGATGTCGCAGGCATAGGCGCGCTGGCGCTCCTCGTCGTCGAGGCCGTGGACGATGGTGCCGACGGTCAGGCCGAGGAAGTTGTAGAGCTTCGCCATCCACTCGGCGTCGCGCCGGGCGAGGTAGTCGTTGACGGTGACGACATGGACGCCCTTGCCTTCGAGGGCGTTGAGATAGGTCGGGAGCGTCGCGACCAGCGTCTTGCCCTCGCCGGTCTTCATCTCGGCGATGGCGCCCTCGTGCAGCACCATGCCGCCGACGAGCTGGACGTCGTAGGGGCGCTGGCCGAGCACGCGCTTGGCCGCCTCGCGCACCGTGGCGAAGGCCGGCACCAGCAGGTCGTCGAGCTTGGCGCCATTGGCGAGCTGCTGCCGGAATTCCTCGGTACGGGCCTTGAGCGCCTCGTCGCTCAGCGCGGCGATCTCGTTCTCCAGGGCGTTGATCGCCGCGACGCGGGGCTGGTAGCCCTTGACGCGGCGGTCATTCGACGAGCCGAAGATCTTCTTTGCGAGCGCGCCAAGCATGTTGGGCCTTTCAGGTGATGTCTCGGTCCACCGGCCGGCGCGGCCCCTCGGGTTTCGCGCCCGGGCCGGCAGGCCGCGGTATTCTCGAATGAAATCCACCCGTCTCATCGCCGCTCTCGGCTTCGCGCTGCTGGCGGGACCGGCCTTTGCCCAGGCCGACAAGGTCGTCGCCAAGGTCGACGGCATCCCGATCACGGAGCAGGAGGTCCAGCTCGCGACGGAGGATCTCGGCGAGCGCCTCGCCCAGCTCCCCGAAGACCGCAAGCGCGACGAGGTCATCAACTACCTCGTCGACCTCAAGCTCGGTGCGAAGGCCGCGGCCGAGGCCAAGGTCGCCGATACGCCGGAATTCGCCGCGCGCCTCGGCTATTACCGCGAGAAGGTGATGCTCGATCAGTATCTCTCCGGCGTCGGCAAGAAGGCCGTGACCGCAGAGGCCGCCAAGAAGCTCTATGACGACACCACCAAGGCGATGGCCCCCGAGGAGGAGGCGCATGCCCGCCACATCCTCGTCGAGACCGAGGACCAGGCCAAGGCGGTCGAGGAGCGGCTGAAGAAGGGTGAGGATTTCGCCAAGGTCGCCGCCGACGTCTCGAAGGATCCGGGCTCGGGCAAGGAGGGCGGCGATCTCGGCTGGTTCACCAAGGACCGCATGGTGCCGGAATTCGCCGAGGCCGCCTTCAAGCTCAACAAGGGCGAGGTCTCAGTGCCGGTGAAGAGCCAGTTCGGCTGGCACGTCATCAAGCTCGAGGACAAGCGCTCGAAGCCGCTGCCGGACTTCGCCGCGGTGAAGCCGCAGATCGACCAGTATCTCGAGCGCAAGGCCCAGCAGGACACCGTGCTGGCGCTGCGCGAGAAGGCCAAGGTCGAGCGCCTCGACAAGCCGGCTCCGCCGGCTGCCCCGGCTCCGGACGCCGCCAAGCCGGCCGAGCCGAAGAAGAACTGAGCGTTTCGCTCCCGACTACGCGATTTTGGAGGGCGGCCCTTGCGGCCGCCCTTCTTGTTTTCGTCATCGGCCTGCGGCAGAGGGGCTCTTGAACGAGACGCACTGCCCGGCGAGCGGACGATTCGCCGGTCTTCGAGCAGTGTCCCGCAGGAGGAAGCCCGATGGCCGGCAAGGATGTTCCCGTTTCCCCGCTCGCGCCCAAGCGCCAGCCCAAGGTTCCGCCGGTTCCGGGCGTGCGCTTCGCGACCGCCGAGGCCGGCATCCGCTACAAGGGCCGCCAGGATGTCTGGTTCGCGCTGCTCGATCAGGGCACGCAGGTCGCCGGYGTCTTCACCCGCTCGAAATGCCCSTCCGCSCCGGTCGACTGGTGCCGYGAGAACCTGRMGCARGGCWMSGCSCGSGCSATCGTCGTCAATTCCGGCAACGCCAAYGCCTTYACCGGCCTSAAGGGGCGTGACTCGGTCAAGCTGACGGCCGAGATCGCCGCCAAGGCCGCGGGCTGCCAGCCGCAGGAGGTCTTCATCGCCTCGACCGGCGTGATCGGCGAGCCGCTCGACGCGACCAAGTTCAAGGGCGTGCTCGACGATTGCGCCAAGCGCGCCGCGGACGGCCCCTGGATCGACGCCGCCAAGGCGATCATGACCACCGACACCTTCCCGAAGGCTCTGACCCGCAAGGCCAAGATCGACGGCAAGGAGGTCGTGATCGCCGGCATCGCYAAGGGCGCCGGCATGATCGCGCCGGACATGGCGACGATGCTCTCCTTCGTCTTCACCGATGCGCCGATCGCCGCCCCCGTGCTGCAAGCGCTGCTGTCGAAGGGCGTSAAGGGYTCRTTCAAYGCCGTCACSGTCGACAGCGACACCTCGACCTCSGACACGCTGATGCTSTTCGCCACSGGSAAGGCGGCGGCGCGCGGCGTGCCGGAGATCACCGAGGTCAATGATGCMCGSCTCTCSGGCTTCAAGCGGGCGCTGAACTCCATCCTGCTCGAGCTCGCCCATCTCGTCTGCAAGGACGGCGAAGGCGCGCGGAAATTCGTCGAGGTGCGCGTCAGCGGCGCGGCCTCGGCCCGCTCGGCCAAGCGCGTCGCGCTCTCGATCGCCAACTCCCCGCTGGTCAAGACCGCGATCGCCGGCGAGGACGCCAATTGGGGCCGCGTCGTCATGGCGGTCGGCAAGGCCGGCGAGCCGGCCGATCGCGACAGGCTCGACATCGGCTTCGGCGACATCGTCGTGGCGAAGCAGGGCGCCCGCGCCCCGTCCTATGACGAGCAGGCCGTGTCGAACTACATGAAGGGCGATACGATCGTCATCACCGCCGATCTCGGCATCGGGCGCGGCAAGGCCACGGTCTGGACCTGCGACCTGACCAAGGCCTATGTCGAGATCAATGGCGATTACCGCTCCTGAGCGGCCGCTTCCGGCCGATCCAAGCCGCAGCTTCATCGCCGTCAACCTGCTGATCTGCTCCCTGCTCTGGGGATCGAGCTACCTGTTCATCAAGTTGATGAGCGGGGAGGTTTCGGCGCTGGCAATCGCCGCCAGCCGGGGCTTGCTCGGCGCCGCCGTGCTGTCGTTGTGGAGCCTGGGCCGCGGGCGCAGCCCGCTGCCGCGCCGGGCCGAGATCCTGCCCTGGATCATGCTCGGCACCACCAATGGCTGGSTGCCGAAYGTRCTCGTCGGCTATGCGCTGATCCAGCTCGCCAGCGGCCCGGCGGCGATGATCCAGGCGGCCGGCCCGCTCGTCACCGCGCTCGTCGCGCATCTCGTCTTCGCCGAGGAGAGGCTGAGCCGGCGCAGGCTCGGCGGCATCCTGCTCGGCATGGCCGGGGTCGCGCTGCTGATCGGCCCGCGCCTGTTCGAGGGCGGCGGCACGGCGCTCAGCGTCATCGCGATGATCGGCGCGACATTGAGCTACGCCGTCGCGAACCTCTATGTCCGGACCGTCCCGGCCGCGATCGGGGATCCGGCCCGGCTGGCGCTGGGCCAGCAGATGTTCTCCGGCCTGATCGCGACGGGGCTGACGCTCGCCATCCTGGGCCCCTCGGCCTTCCTGCCGCTCGGCTCGCATCTGCCGGTGATGCTGGCGCTCGGCATCTTCGCCACGGCGATCCCGGTCACGGTGTTCATGCGGCTGATCCGGGCGGCGGGGCCGACCCGGGCGGCGATGACCGGCTATCTTGTGCCGACGGTCGCCGTGATCCTCGGCGTCGTTGTCCTGCGCGAGGCTTTGGAGTTGCGGCAGGTTCTCGGTGGCTGCATCATCCTGGCCGGCGTCTTCCTGGTCACGACGGCGCCGCGCAAGCTGGGGGCTGCATGAGGATCGGGCTATTCGCGGCGGCGGCGCTGGCCGCAGCCATCATGGCCGGTTGCGTCGAACGCAAGCCGGCGACGGCGGCCTTCTCGACCGAGGAGGCCGCCTTCATCAAGCAGAGCGGCAACGGGGTCATCGTCGGCCACGCCTTCCGCACCAGGCCGAGCGGCACGGTGGTCAACGCTGCCGGGCAGGTGGTGCGCCTGATCCCAGCGACGGCCTTCGCCCGCGAGCGCTTCGCCAATTTCTACGGCAAGGGCAAATATGTTCCGCACCGCGCCTACCCGGCCGATGACGCGGTCGATCCCGCCTATAGCGAATACACCCGCACCACCAAGGCGGAGGCCAATGGCCGCTTCGGCTTCGACAAGGTGGCGCCCGGCAGCTATTTCGTCACCACTCAGGTGATCTGGGGCGACGAGGACGCCTTCTCGCGGGAGGGCGGCTCGGTCTATGACAGCGTCACGCTGACGGGCAAGGAAACCGAGCCCGTCCAGGTCATCCTCTCCGGCAACTGAGTCCTGTCCCCGTGAAACTGCTTCTCGTCGTCGCCTGCGCGCTGATCGATGCCGACAACCGCATCCTCGTCACCCAGCGACCGGAGGGCAAGGCGCTCGCCGGGCTCTGGGAGTTCCCCGGCGGCAAGTTGGAGCCGGGCGAGCGGCCGGAGCCRGCGCTGATCCGCGAGCTGCACGAGGAGCTCGGCATCACCGTGAAGGAGGAGTGCCTCGCGCCGCTGACCTTCGCCAGCTATGCCTATCCCGAATTCCATCTGCTGATGCCGCTCTATGTCTGCCGACGCTGGGAGGGCTCGCCCGCCTCGCGGGAGGCGCAGGCGCTGAAATGGGTTCGCCCCGGCAAGCTGCGCGATCTCGCCATGCCGCCGGCCGACGAACCGCTGATTCCGCCGCTGGTCGACCTGCTCGGAGCGTAAGCCCCGCTCAATGCACGGCCGGCAGGCCGAGCGCCTCCCAGCGATCTCGCGGGATGGGATCGCCGACATGGAAGGCGAAGGCGGTGACGCGCTTCAGATCCGGCGAGAGCGTGCAGGCGAAGCGCAACCCATACCAGCGCTGCCGGCTGCGGAAGGCGGCTCCTTCGGCCATCAGGACCTGGCCTGAAAGCTTGGTGCCCGCCAGGGCATAGGCAGTGACGCGGTCGGGCTCGAAACTGCGCTGCCAGTCACGGATCTGGCCCATCGCTTCCAAACCGCAGAGCTGCTCGACCCGCTCGTCGGGGGCGAGGCGCGGCAGTATGGCGAGGGCGTCGCGGCTGCGCGGATCGGCCAGAACACGCTGCGAGAGCATGCGCGGCGGGTGGACCATCCCGTCCGCCGCGACCGGGGCGGGAGGGCTCGGTGCCGGCGCGGCAGGGGGGGCGGGAGCAGGCGGGGCGGCGAGCGGCGGCGCGATGTCCGGGACCGGTGCGGTCGGAGCGGGGGCCGGCGTCGGCGGTTGCGGCCGGGTCAGCGCCTCGAATTGCTCGGATGTCTGCAACTCGACCTCGACGCTCTGCTCGGCGATGGGGGCGATGTCGAATTGCTGGATCGCGACTGAAGCGAGCCAGGCGATCAGCGCGGCATGCAGGATCGCGGCAGCCGGCAGGCCCGGCGCCAGCGTCGCAGCTCGTGACCGAGGCGCCGATGGCATGGTTCAGGGCAGGGCCTTGCCGCGGGCAGATGTGCCGCGAACAGAATCGCCCGGTCGGAATATCGCCATCATCCGGTTTCGCGCCTCGCCCCTCGCCGGGGAACAGCCGCGATCAAGCCGGCATTTTTGTGTCGATCTCGGCCGGAACGGGTTCCGCCTCGTCGCGGCCGAGCTGAAAGCGCTCGAAACGCCGCAACTCCTCCTCGATGGCGGCCTTGAGGGCGGGCGCCTCGAAGCCATCGAGCCAGGTCCAGCGCTGCATCAGGAGCTTGCCGGCGGCGCGGTCGGTCTTGAGGTCGAGGACGGCGACGATCCGGTCCCCCGCCAGCACCGGCAGGCCGAAATAGCCATAGACGCGGTTCTCGGGGCGCAGATAGGCCTCGAAGACATGGGCGTAGTCGAAGAACAGCTTCGCGCGCTTGCGCTGGATCACCAGCGGGTCGAAGGGCGAGAGAATATGGATCAGGCCGGGCTCCGGCGGCTCCGGCACCGTCTCCAGCGCCTCCGGCGCCGCCCAGTGGACCTGCTTGCCGGCGCCCTCGATCGCGACGGGCACGAGCTCCTTGCGCCTGACCCGGCCGGCGATCTGCGCGGCCACCGCCTTTTTGCTGGGCGCGTCGAGATGGCAGGCGGAATCGAGGCTGACGAGCCCCTGCGCCCTCAGCGCCCGGTCGAGCCTGTAGGCGGCAACCTGCCGCTCGCTCGCCGGCGTCGGCCGCTTCTCCCACTGGAAATGCCGGTCGAACAATTCATAGGTCTTCACCATGCCGGTGCGGGCGGAGATCACCAGCTCGCCATCGTAGAAGGCGCGTTCCAGCAGGCCCTTGGAGGGCTTCTTGCTGGCCCAGAGATGGGCCTTCTCGATCAGCTCCTCCTCGATGTCGCGGATGGAGAGGGCGCCGTCCCGGCGGATGCGGCGCAGCAGCTTGCGGGTTTCCTCGCGGGAGCCGACGGCCGACCAGCGCTTCGGCTCATCGCGATGCGCCTTCATCTCCGGCAGAAAATAGCGGATGTCGCGGGTGGGCACATAGGAGAGCGCATGCGTCCAGTATTCGAAGACGCTCTTCTCGACCGATTGCGCCTGGGCGAGGTCGCTGCGGCGATAAGCGGGGATGCGGGCGTAGAGGATATGATGGTGGCAGCGCTCGATCACGTTGATCGTGTCGATCTGGACATAGCCGAGATGCTCGACCGCAGCCCGCGTCGCCGCGGGGCCGGCACCGAAGGGTGCGCGCCGGTCGAGCCGCTGGGCCGCGAGCCAGATGCGGCGGGCCTGTTCGGCGGAGAGGGCGAGCGGCTTGCGGGGGCGAGGCGGCATGGATGCAAGCTAGCCACCGTGCCGGCGCTTCGTAAGAGGGCGCGGGCTTCTCCGCTGACAGCGGCTGGCGGGAGCCGTATGGCCGCCTCCTCGAGCAGCTGCGGCGCCGGGCCTCAGGGCGCGACGATCAGCGCCCAGTAGACCTGGTACTTGGAGCCGGGCGCATAGGCCGTGGCGATGCCCATGCGCTTCGCCTTCGCGTCCTTCATGACGCGGTCATGCTGGGGCGAGTCGCGCCAGCCGGAGAAGGCTTCGGCGAGACGCCGGTAGCCGGCCGAGAGATTGGCCTCGGCGCCGGGCACGCCCTCCTTGGCGAGCCGTGCCTTCACCGCATCGGCCTGCGCTGGCTTGTCGGAGCGGGCCATCGCCTCGGCCTCGTGCTGGGCCGCCTCGTCGAGGGAGGGGTCGAGCGCCAGCGTGCCGAGGCCGGCGTTCATGCGGTAGGCCGAGATCATGGCGCGGGCCTGCTCGGCATCGACCTTGGCCGAGGTCGAGCCGAGGTCGCGATAGAAGGCGGGCTGGGCCTGGCGCTGCGGCTCCGTGCAGCCGGCCACGCCGAGCAAGGCGAGTGCGCCGGCGATGGCGGCGGGGCAGGTCATGGCGCGCTGGCCCGCGAGGCGGCGCAGGAGGCTGCGGCCATTCCGCGATCCCCCGAAGTGCGGAATGGCCTCAGTTCCTTGTTCCGGCGCATGGTCTCGACGCAAACCAGTGTCCACTTCGCTCGCAAATGCTTTGGGCATCCGGTCATTCCTTGTCGCTGTCCTTGGCATTGGCGAGATCGGGGAGGGGAAGCGGCTTCGTATCCGGCTTGTCCTCGTCCTGCGTTTCGTCCGCGTCGGGCGTGGCGGCCCGGGCCCGTCGCGGTTGCACCACGGCGGTCTTGCCGTTTGCCGCCGGCTTGCCGGCGCCCGCGGCGGCCTTGCGCTGCGCCTCACGACCGCGGCCGACGGCAGCGGCGATCTCGCCCAGCGAGTGCTCGACGCCGTCGAGCCCTTTCACCAGCAATTGCGGCGTATCGGCCGGTGGCTCCAACTCGGTCAGGCGCTTCTGGATGGCGAAGTTGAGGTCGCTGTTGACCCGGCCGGTGATCTCGACGTCGGCGACGACGCAGATCAGCTCGAAATCCATGGTCGTGGTGCCGATTTTCTTGAACATCACGGCCGGCGGCGGCTTCTGCAGCACGTCGCCATGATTGCTCGCGACCTCGCACATTGATGCGTTTGACGATGCCCTCGACGTCGCCGACCACGACCTGGTCGCCGACCCGGATCGGCCGCTCCCAGAGCAGGATCAGGCCCGAGACGAAATTCGACACCACCGACTGCAGGCCGAAACCGATACCGACCGAGAGCGCCGAGGCGACCAGCGTCAGCCGTTCCAGGCTCAGGCCCACCGCCGAGACGGCGATGGCGACGGCCGCGATGTAGCCGAAATAGCCGGCGGCGGTGGTGATCGAGTTGCGCAGGCCGGGGTCGAGATGCGTCGTCGGCAGGAATTTGTTGTCGAGCCAGCGCTGCAAGGTCCGGGTCGCGGCGATGCCCAAGGCGAAGACGACGGCGCCGACGACGATGGTCGAGACCGAGACGGTGACGCCGCCGACCTGGAAGCCGAAGAAGGCGGCGCGCAGCGAACCCAGGAAATCCGAGGATTCCAGCCCCCAGGGCGCCAGCACCAGCAGCAGCGTCACGAAGAGCAGAAGCAGCTTCAGCACCCCGGCGCCGAGCACCGCGATCTTGTCGAGCGTGGCCGCGCGCAGGCCGACACCGGCGCGCAGCGTCAGCGCCAGCCGCCCGTTGCCGGTCAAGAGACGCGGGATGCCGAGATCGACGAATTGATGCGTCAGCAGATAGAGGCAGGCGACGATGCCGAGCCAGAGCGCCTGCTGGGCCAGGAAGGAGGCGAAGACGATATAGCCGCTGAGCGCGGCCGCGATGATGGCGAGGCCGATGATCCAGCCGAGAATGCGAAGCGGGCCGAGGCTCGCGCCATCGACCGGGACATAGGGGCCGAGGCAGGCTTCCTGCTCGACATCCTCGTCGTCCCGGATCCGGTAGAGCCCCGCGATCAGCGCCAGCGCGAAGAGGATCGCGAAGAGCGCCTTGACGATGATCGAGATGGCGAGGCCGGCGGCGATGGCCTGCAGCCAGGCCTCGAAGACCTTGCCGACCGCCGTCACCAGCGCGAGCGCGCTCGCGATCCAGACGACGCTGCGGGCGGTGTCGTCGAGCACGCGGATCAGGCGCCGCTGCGGGCTCGAGGGTGCGAACACCGCATCGGCGAGGGCCTGCACGAAGGCGACGAAGGCCAGCCCCATCACCACCGCCCAGATCACCGGCTGGATGCGCTCCGGCAGCAGGCCGGTGGTGCTGAGCGCCTTGTAGAGCAGCCAGCTCGCCAGAGCCGGCGGCGCGGCGCCGGCGACGATATGCGCCAGCGCCACGTAGAGGCAATGCAGGCTGCCGGTGTCCTGGGTGTTGGCGTAGCGGGCCTTGAAGCGCGGCAGATAGCGGGCGCGGGCCCAGTAGAGCAGGATGGCGCCGATCAGCGCGAGCGCGAGAATGCCGCCGCGCGTGCCCGAAAGCGCATCCGAGACGCCGGAGAGCCAGCCGCCGAAGACATAGCCCGAGGCGCGCAGGTCCTCGGGCGCCGTCGCCACCGCGTTGCCCCAGACATCGGGGCTGAGCACGGAGGGGCCGGCGGCGAAGAGGGTCGTGGCGAAGATCTCGCGGCGCTTGTCGCCGATGGTGCTCTGCAATTGCTCCGCCTGGAGCAGCGCGGCGCGGGCGATCTTCAGCGTCTCGTCGGCATCGGCATAGGCCTTGGTCCGGGCCTCGCGCTCGCGGGCGATCTCGGCGGATTCGGGCGGGGCCTTGTCGTCCGGCTTCGGGCCGAGCTGGTCGAGCTTGAGCTTGGCCTGGTCGACCAGCGGGCCCTGCTGCTCGATGACGAGGCGAAGCTGGTCGAGCGAGGGCTGCAAACGGACGCGCTGCCGCTGCAATTCGGCATCGCTGAGGTCCGGGCGCGTCAGGGTCGTCTCGATCTGCGAGAGTTCGAGCCGGACCGCATCGAGACGCCCGCGCGGGCTGTTGGGATCGACCGGCGCGGCGGCCGGCGCGGCCGCGGTGGCTGGAGCGCCGGTCGGCGCCGGCGCGGGTTGCTGGGCCTGCGCGCCC